>JBGPMX010000262.1:0-6921 GCA_041487215.1 Planctomycetia bacterium
CCCAACCGGCCAGCGCAGTAGCGGCCGGGTTGGGAATCTCGAGCGTCGGCCCTTTGAGGCTGTTTCGGATCTCGCCTTTGTTCCCCGCTCGCTCTGTGCGCCACTCCGTGCCTCGGTGTCTCCGTGGTGCAACGAGATGTCGCCGGCTACTCAGCGCAGCTCGCCCTTGAGCTCGCGCAGCTTGGCCAGCGCGGCGTCGGGGGCGAGGCCGGACGGGTCGATCTGCCGCAGCGCTTCGATGACGTGGTCGTTCGCCCCCCAGAACAGGCTGCGTTGCAGGAAGCTCGAACGCCGTCGCTGCTCGTTGCGCATGAGCCGCGGCGCGTCGTCCGGGCTCAGGTGCTGCGCTTCGAGCTCGGCCAGGATCGTCTTGGCGCGCTCGATGACCGCGCGCGGCACGCCGGCCAGCCGCGCCACATGGATGCCATAGCTCTTGTCCGCCGCCCCCTCAATGATCTTGTGCAGGAAGATGATCTCGTCCTGCCACTCGCGCACCGCGACGTTCAGGTTCCGCACCGCGTCCAGGCTCCGCGCCAGCTCGGCCAGCTCGTGGTAGTGCGTCGCGAACAGCACGCGGCAGCGGTTGATATCGTGCAGGTGCTCGGCGACGGCCCAGGCCAGCGATACCCCGTCGTAGGTGCTCGTCCCCCGTCCGATCTCGTCCAGGATGACCAGGCTGCGTTCGGTCGCGCCGTGCAGGATGGCGGCCGTCTCGATCATCTCCACCATGAACGTGCTTTGCCCGCGTGCCAGCTCGTCACTGGCGCCGACCCGCGCGAACACGCGATCCGCCACGCCGATGCGTGCCGAGCGCGCCGGCACGAACGAACCGATCTGCGCCATGACGAGCGTGAGCGCGGCCTGGCGGATGTACGTGCTCTTGCCCGCCATGTTCGGGCCGGTTACGACGGCCATGCGCGCGGTCTGCGGGTTCATGTCGGTGTCGTTCGGCACGAAGCGACCCTCGGCGCCGAGCGATTCGATGACGGCGTGCCGGCCGTCACGTATCTCGAGCACGGGCTCGGCGACCAGAATGGGGCGGCAATAGCGGCGCTGGGCGGCGACCGCGGCCAGCGACACGAGCGCGTCCAGCGTGGCCAGAGCGCTGGCCGCACGCTGCAGCCGCGGCGACTCCTGCGCCGCCTGCTCGCGCAGCTTCAGGAACAGCTCGTACTCGAGCTCGTGGATCCGCTCCTCGGCGCGGAGCACTCGATCCTCGTGCTCCTTGAGCTCAGGCGTGATGTAACGTTCCGCGTTCTTCAGCGTCTGCTTGCGCACGTAGTTGGCCGGAATCTTCTCGGCGTGCGCGTTGGTCACCTCGATGTAATAGCCGAACACGCGGTTGAAGCCGACCTTGAGGCTGCCGATCCCGGTGCGGCCGATCTCTTCGGCCTGGAACCGCGCAATCCACTGCTTGCCTCCCTGCCCGATCTCGCGCAGCTCGTCGAGTTCGGCGTGGTATCCGGCGCGGATGATCCCCCCCTCGCGGGCGACGAGCGGCGGGTCGTCGGTCAGGGCCGTGTCCAGCGTTTGCCGCAGCTCGGGCAGCAGCTCCAGGTTCTCGTCGAGTGCGGCGAGCAGCGGGGCCGTGCGGCCGGCCAGCTTGTCCTTCAGGCGCGGCACCAGCGCCAGCGAGCGAGCCAGGAACCCCAGGTCACGCGGCGAGGCGCGGCGCGTGGCGATCCGCGCCGTGAGCCGCTCGATGTCGTAGCACTGGGCGAGCAGACCGCTCAGATCCTTGCGCAGCAGGTTGGCGCCGAGCAGCTCCTCGACGGCGTCCTGCCGCGCAGTGATCTCGTCCACGACCGCCAGCGGGTTGGCCACCCACTGCGCGAGCAGTCGGGCGCCCATGGGCGTCACGGTCTGATCGAGCACGCCGAGCAGCGTGCCGTGCCGCCGCCCCTCGCGGAGCGTGCGCACCAGCTCCAGGCTGCGCCGGGTCACGTCGTCGATGACCAGCGTTCGGGAGCGGCGGTGCGGCGTGACGCGGGTGATGTGATCGAGCGACGTGCGCTGCGTCTCGCGCAGGTAGTCGATCAGCGCGCCGGCGGCGCCCAGCGCCACGCAGGCCTCGTCCACCCCGAACCCTTCGAGCGTGGCCACGCCAAACTGCCGCACCAGCGTCTCGCGCGCCTGCGCGGGGTGGAAGGTCCAACCCGGCCGTGTGGTCCGCGCCATGCCCGGCCGCGCGGCGAGCAGCTCGCCCAGCTCGCCCCGCGCCGCGTCCTCGCTCACCAGGCACTCGGCCGGCTCGAGCCGCCCCAGCTCGTCGGCCAGCTCGCGCGGCTCGACGTCGCAGAGCTCGAACGCGCCCGTCGACACGTCGGCCCAGGCCAGACCGTAGCGGTCGGCGCCGACGGCGACGGCCGCCAGGAAGTTGTTCACGCCCGGCTCGAGCAGCCCGTCGTCGGTCAGCGTGCCGGCGGTGACTACCCGCGTCACGCGCCGCTCCACCAGGCCGCGCGCCTCACGCGGGTCTTCCACCTGGTCGCAAATCGCCACGCGGTGCCCGGCACGCACCAGCTTGCGCAGGTGCTGCTCCAGGCTGTGGTACGGGAAGCCGGCCATCGGCACGGCATCCGGCCCCTTCTCGCGGCTGGTCAGCGCCAGCCCGAGCACCCGAGCGACCAGCTCGGCGTCTTCCAGGAACAGCTCGTAGAAGTCTCCCATGCGAAACAGCACGACCGCGTCCGGGTGCTGGCGCTTCGCGTCGAGGTACTGCTTCATCATCGGCGTCGTGGCGATCGACATGGCAGGCGTGTTGTACCGAGCCGGTTGGGCGCCGGCAAGGTGCGAGGCGGGATGTCGCAAGGCAGACGGAGGCGCGCCTGAGGGGGCGGCCCGTTTCAGTCAATACAGACGATTGGCATACGACTCTTCGATTTTCTGGCGGAGCGACTCCACGGTCTCCCCCTCGATCTTGGTCTGGTCCATGAGGATTTCGGCGAAGCACGGCAAGATTGGCTGGCGGCGCTCGGCCGGGCTTTCCCAAAGTTTGGAGCGCAGCAACGCTTTGGCACATTGCAGATAACACTCTTCGACCTCGACACCGATTCCCAGGACCGGTTGCTTGCCTCGCACCGTCATGGAAGCCAGTACCTCGTCATCCCGGATCACGCACGCGCGGCCGTTGGCGCGCAGCGTCTCACCCACTCCAGGAATCATGAACAACAAGCCGGCTCGGCCTGTCTCGATGATATTCCGGAGGCTGTCCGCGCGACGATTGCCGGGCCGTTCCGCGATCACCAGTGTCCTGGCATCCAAGACCTTCGCGGCGGATGGCATATCGCCGCGCGGCGACACATCGCACCTTCCTGCGCGGTCCACGGTCGCCAGCAGGAGAAAGGCCGACTGTTCAATGAACGACCGCATAGCACCGTCCAGCTCCGGCAGTTGCTTCCGGATCACCAGTTCGCTCGGCGCGCCGATCCATGTCGCGAGTTCTGCGACGGAAGTGACGAGCCGTTGAAATCGTTCGCCGCTCATGAGGTTCTTCCGCTCCACTTCGCCGCTTGACGAGACCCCGCTCCCCTTTAGATTACCCCGTCCCCTTTTAGATTACCCTTCATTTCACCTCCCACTCCAGAAAGACCTCGACCCGATCCGGCTGGGCCCGCAGCAGTTCCTGGATGTCGTCGAGCGCCCAGAGCGCCGAAGATCGGTCGCCGGCGACCCGGAAACCCTGCGAGGCGACGATCTGCCCATGCGCCACCACGAACCGCGTCTCGGAAATGCCATCGGCCAGGCTCTGACGGATTTCCTGCATGGAAGCCAATGGCTCGGGCAGCTTGAAGTCCTTGCCCGGGATGAGCACCGCCGACAACCTCCGCCGGGCGCCGTCTTGCGTGAAGCGGGTCGTGAACTTCGCCTCTCCTTCCTTCGCCTCGTTGCTGTAGAACTTCTCGAGCGCCGCGGCGCTCGGGAACCGCGCCGCGAGCAGGTTGGCGTACGGCACTTCCTGGCGTAGCCAACGGGACTCAAGCACGTCGCCCCCCGCCTGGGTGATCCGCACATAATCCGGATCGTGGCGGCTCTCGAACTCATGGGTGTACTCCTTGAGCTCCTCGTCCGCTTTGGCCCCTTTCTCCGTGGACCGGATGTTCGATTGGAATCTGACGAGGTCTGCGGACCCATCGGGCTGAATCGTGAGAGTCTCGAGCCGGTCGCTGGCAATGCATCCGGCGAGCAGCAGGAGCACGGATCCGAGTCCCACCCTTCGCATGCGTCTCTTCATGGCGATGCCCTCCGATGCGAGATCATTCGGCTGACCATTTCGCCCATCCGCGCGCAGCAGATGGTTATTGTCTCAGTTGGCAAACAGTTGGCAAAGCACATGCCATGCGGCGGTGGAACCATCGCAGCCTTTCGGTGAGGCCCGCCCGCGAAGGGGGGCGACGCCGAGGGCGGATCGGTCCGCGCGTTGTGCGAGGGGTGTGCGACTTCCGCGCAGCGGGCGCGCGAACGTGCGGACCGGCACATCCGGTTTCTTCGCCTGGCGGAGCCAATCACGGCGGAACCACCGCCGACATGTTCGCGGATAGGAATCCGCCACGCTCCGCGTGAGGAATCTCCAGCACGCGGAGCATGCGGACTGCTTTGGTTGCGGCTCGGCCGCGCTCTAAAGTCTTCCTCTGCGCATTTTCTAGGGGAAGAACGAGCCGTTTCGTTCGTGGCCGAGCTCGGCAAAGGAGCTCGAAGATGTCGCCAGTGGAGCGGAGACGAAACTGAAATCCCCCACGGTCGCCGTCCACTCCATCTGTGCAACACCGCGCAGGAACGTGCCCGCGAATCCGCCGTAGACAGGGTCGGTGTTGCGGATGTTGACCCGCTCGTCCCCGCCACTCCATGCGACTTCGAACGACACGGTTCCCGCGATTGGTGCGGGCCCACCACCGAACAGGGCGTTCCCGATGTCCCCGTAATCAAGGATAGGCACGTCGTCGGCCGCCATGGTCGCGACGCCCTTCCCAAAATGCACCTCGACGCGATCGTCAGGAATGGCGAGTGTCCAGAACAGGCCAGTCGGCGGGAAAACGGACGGATTCAGGTCGTGGATCTGCGCGCCCGGACCGGGCTCGTACACATCCACTCAGACCAAGGCAAATGTCCCCTCGCGGACTCGCCCATTCCTGCTCTTGTAGGCACCCTGCATGAATCGCATATCTGAGACCAGGAATGGGAGCGTAAGCACCTCACCGGTCGCCTCGTTGGTCCGCTCGACCGTACCGTCGATGTATGCCAGGCCGACGAAGCCGTTGAAGTCGGTGATCGTCGATGGTTCGGCGTCGATGGGATCAAAACTCCCGTCCGCGGTGGGGCCGAACAAGTGAAAACCGCCCCCCAGAAGCGGCGTACCGCCCGGGATCGGGCGGGGCGCAGCCGCCGAGTGTGCCTCCGCCAGCCCGGGCCTCCACCACCCGGAGCCCAAGGCCGCCCCCACCACCGCAGCGCCGGCCGCCTGGCGCGTGAATTGACGGCGCGACACGGCGCGCTGCCCGAACTGGGCCGGGCCTCTTGAGCGATGCCGCTCCGCACTGTTGCTGCTTGCGAATCTCCACGCTGAAATCTCTCGCATGTTCATTGCGTCCCTCTTGGTGACTTCGCGCTCCACGCGCCACGTTGAGAAAGGAATCTGATACAATGTTTGCGCTGGACGGCAAGAGACTGCCACAGCTTAGCCAGAGCGGAGCATTATACAAGAAAAAACCGCGGGCTGGCTCAGCCGGGTGAACGGACGCAGACCGCGAAGGCACGGGAGCAGACAAACCGGCGCAGAACGATCAACCGCTCGATGATGCGCCGGGGACCGGGTAGCCTTTTTCCTGATCCACCTGATTGAGCAGCGGCTGCCCCGCCTGGTAGCGGCGTAGATTCTCTACAAAGAATTCCGTGAGGCGGCGCATGCGATGCCGCGATAGGCCCGCGCAGTGGGGCGTGAGCACCAGGTTGGGCACGTCCCAGAGCGGGCTCTCCGGGCCGAGCGGTTCGGTTTCGCAGACGTCGAGGCCGGCGCCGGCCAGCTTGCCGGCGCGCAAGGCGTCGGCCAGCGCGGTCTCGTCGATCAAACCGCCACGTGCAATGTTCACCAGAATCGCTCCGGGTTTCATCAGCGCCAGCCGCTCGGCGTTCAACAGGTGATAGGTCTCCGGTGTGTAGGGGCAGGACAGAAGTACCACGTCCGACTGCCTGAGCAGCTCGGGCAGATGACGCGTAGGCCAGAGCTGGGAAACTTCCGCCGGTTTGCTGGTGACGTGCTTGTCCACCGCCAGCACGCGCATGTCCAGTGCCGCGGCGATGCGCGCGTAGCGGCGGCCGATTCCGCCCAATCCCACGACGCCCGCGGTGGCTCCGTCCAGATCCAATAGCGGCGCCCATTTCCAGACATGCGCGCGCTGCTGGCCAAAGAATATGGGCAAGCCACGGGCAATCGCCAGCGTCAGCGCCCAAGCCGTCTCGGCCACCGCCGGCGCATGCACCCCACTCGCGTTGGTGATGATCACTCCTTTCTGGCGCAGCTCTCGCGTGAGCAGCCGATCCAAGCCGGCCGCCGACGCCTGAATCCAGCGCAACCGCGGCGCGTGCGCGAACACCTCGGGAGTGTGATAGCCAAAAAAAATCTCCGCGTCGCCCAGCTGATCCGCCAGATCCTCCTGCGATGCCGCCACCACATTGGCCTGCGGCGCAGCCTGACGAATCTGGGCCACCAGTTCGGGCGGCCAGGCGAACTGATCGTAGAGCACAATCTTCATGGTGGACTCTCCGATGGCTGCGAAGAAGCGATCGGCCGGGTCCAGGCCGTCGATTCCCTGAGGAAGGTGAAGAGGTCAGAGGCTAGCGACAGATCCGCGCGAAGGCCCAAGCCCGCGGGAACAGAAAGGAGCGCAGAGAATCGGGTGCTACGCGTCGTCGTCGTCGTCGTCG
>JBGPMX010000263.1:0-6896 GCA_041487215.1 Planctomycetia bacterium
CAACTCAGAAAGGATTCGCATGGCCAAATCACCGGACGGCAAGCCCGTGAAATCGGGGCGCACCGCGGAGCTGCGCGTCGTGAAGAACACCGCGCCGTACGGCAACGCCGCGTACCACTACCTGGCCGTGCGGGTCCAGTGGCCGGGCGGCAAGAAGGAATCGCTCCTCTTCACCGAGGCCCAGGTACGCGCAGCACGGGCCCGCGCCCGCAAGAATCCCGAGGACGTGCCGCGGGCCGCCCACATGCTCGAGCTGCTCGACTGATTCCCAGCATTCCTGGGCGCGCGGGCAGCCCGTGTTTCTTTCGGGACCGTCTGTTCGCGCGACCCAGGATAACACGGAGCATCGATGCCGGGCAACTCGATCCGACAGAAGCTGGCAGGAGGCAATGCCCCGGCACTCACGCGTGTCACCCGCTCCCGCCGGCTGCGGCTCGCCGACGCCGACGGCCGCAACCCGTACTCGTTCTGGCTCAACCCCGAGCAGTTCAGCCAATCCGAGGGCGCGCTCGTCTCTATCCTGCACACCGCGGACGGCGGCGTGGTGACGCACTGGGGCCGGGACTTCCCTCACATTTCCCTGCTCGGCACGACCGGGGTCGGCCGCCTCGCCCAACTCAAGGCGCTCAAGGCCAAGGTCTATGACAACTTCGACAGCCCGCTCGACGGCACGCCCCCCTGGCTGCGGTTCTACAACTTCCTCAACCTCGAGGCGTGGTACGTCACCGTGCAGCGCTTCGACGTGAAGCAATCAGTTCAAAAGCCAACGCTCTACGGCTACGCGATCGAGATGACATGCGTCGGCGGACTCGACAGTTCCGATCAGGAATTTCCGTCGGAACTTCTCACCGGCACGGGCGACGTGGACGCGGCCGAGGCGGGAATCGGCAGCGCCCTGGGGTAGCCAATGGCAGACGTCGAACTACTCACCACTGACGTACGCGACCGCATCACGGACGCGCGCGCCGACCTGGCCGAGCTCCAGCAGGCGATCGCCACCTGGCGGGCGAACGGCGGGCGGGACAAAAACATCCCGATCCCATTCGCCTACGGACGCATCAGGGCGCTGCTCAGCACGCTCCGCGGCATCCTGGCCGACCTGGTGGACCTGGACAACGACAAGCTGGTCGATCTGGTCTGGCGGTTGCGGCAGGGGGCCAGGGCGACGGCCGCGCTGCTCGTGCGTCCGGATCGGCTCATCCCCACGCTCCAGCGTGCGGCCGGGGCGTTCGCGGCGGCCGGCGGCCGCCCGGAGCTCGCCAACCTGCCGCACCGGAAGATGCGCAGCTACATGGTGCAGGAGGGAGACACGCCCCAGAGCATCATGCAGCGGTTCACAAACGACGCGGACCGCTGGCTCGAGCTGGTCATCCTGAACGATCTCGACCACCCCTACATCACGGACGACGACACGTTCGTCCGGAAGCACTTTGCCGTGGGCACGGCGACGTTCACGCACCCGACCGCGATCCCCACGGCGTACACGGTGCCGATCGGCACGGTGATCGAGACGCTCACCGGATCGCCGGTGCAGTTCGTCACGACCGAGGAGGGTGTGATCCCGGCCAGCGAGCTATCGGCCACCGTCGCGATCGAGGCGCTCGAGGCTGGCGAGGGCGGCAACGTGGCGCCGCAGGCGGCCCGCGTCGTGCGGGGCGACGGCTCGTACGTCAATTACTCCTACACGCTCACCGCCAGCGTGCAGGATGTCGCCTGTAACCCGGGATCGAACACGATCCACTTCACGCACACGTCGCGGCCGCGCGTGGCCATCGCCACGCAGACGTGCGGCGGCCGCATCCTCAACGTGAAGTTTCCCGGCGAGACGCTCTACGTGCCGGTCGCTCAGGGGGTGGCGGGTGGCACGCCGGCGATCATTCAGCGGCCGTCTGCGGATCCGCGAGTGGCGCTCTTCGGCAGCGATTACTGGATGGGCGAGGACGGGACGTTGGCGAGGGACGCGACCGGCGACGTCCGCATGGCCCGCGGCCTGGAGAACCTGGCGATCGCCCTGCGCAACCGCATCATGACGCGGAAGGGGGATCTCACGCTGCACCCGGCGTATGGGTCAGAAATCCACGACCTGATAGGCGAGTACACGGCGGCGCCGATCCCGGATGAGATCGAGCTTCTGATCCGCATCGCGACGCAGGCGGACCCGCGGGTACGCGAGACAACGGTCCAGGTGACCGGGATCGATTCGAGTGCGGTCAAGGTGCTCGTGAACTGGGAGACGGAGCCGACGCGTGACACGGGACTCACGACGCTGGTTGTGGACGATCGGCGGCTCCTGCCTGCGTAGAAAAATGACCAGACACGCGTTGGTATTCCTGGTGTTGGTATCGGGGTTCACGCCCGATTCGGGAGCCACCGTTGAAATGTCGCACGTGCTGCGGGCCCGCTACTCGATCGAGCGAGTCGGCTTCGCAAAATCGTTCCCCGTTGAAAGCCAGCACATTTTGCTGCCGCACCTGGCGATGGTGGATCGGGAGTTGGGCCGCGTCTGGAAAGAGCATCCGCGCGTGGCCAGCTTCTTTGCGGCGCACCCGCTGAAATCCTACGTCATTTCCTCTGATCTGATCGCCATCAAGGGGGTTGATTACAGCGGCGAGTACGTCAGCCAGAGCATCACCGTCTGCATCTACCATCGCCCCGACGACCTGGTACTCAACACTGTACGGCACGAGATCGGCCACCATGTTTACATGGCGGGCGACGGGCTTGTGGACCGCGAGGACTGGCAGAAGTTTTTTGCGGAAATGGGCGAGGACTGGTGGAAGGAGCACGTCAGCGACTACGCGGCGACGAACGAACGCGAGGCGTTTGCCGAGTGCTTTTCCACATTCACGGACGCGGACTATAAACCCGACTGGTTGCCGGCCGTCCTGGACGCTTGGCTTCGCGAGGCCACCGGGGCGACGCATTAGCTTGCCGGACCATCCACAAGGCTGATGGGTGCCGTGCGGCCCCCAGAATAGCCGCATGCCCCCCGTCTTTGAAGTGCGAGCGTCTGAGAAGATCCGCGACGGCATGCTGGCCTGGATCGCCGGCACGTCCACCGAGCCCACCGACTGGCTTCCCGGCTCCCGAGCCCTCACGCTGCTCGAATCAGTCTCGATCGAGCTCGAAGAGCTCTACTACCAGATGTACCGCGGGCTGACCCAGCAGCTGCCCGTCGTGCTCTTCGACACATTCGGCTTCGCCGCGCTCGGCACCCAGCCCGCCACCGGAACCGTCACGTTCAGCCGCGCCACGGCCGCCCCCAGCAACATCGCGATACCGGTCGGCAGCCGCGTCGGCACGCTGACCAGCGAAAGCGACCCGGCGCGCACCTATCGCACCTCGGTGGCCGCGTACATCCCGACCGGCCAGACCGCGGTTACCGTCGCCGCCGAGGCCGAGGTGAGCGGCCCGGCCGGCAACATCGCCGCGGGCAAGATCGTTGCCATGCTGACGCCGGTCACCGGCGTCGACGCCGTCAGCAACCAAGCTGGCTTCTCCGGCGGCCGGGACACAGAGACCCTCGAGGATCGCCGCGAGCGGTTCCGCGACTACCTGGCGACGATCTACCGCGGCACGCCGCTGTCGCTGCGCATCGCCGCCGAGGGTGTGGCCGGCATCAAGAGCGCCAGCGTCGTGGACAGCCCGTACCTCTACGCGTTCGTGTTCTCCGGGTCCACCGCGGGGATCCTGGGCGCGTACACCAGCATCGCGGACATCGTCAACGATCCCGGCTCGACCGGCGTCTCACCACTACCCTCCCCCCCCCGCAAGGGGGACTCGCTCTATGTGGGCGCCGAGATCCGGTTCGACTTGTTGCACGTGCAGCTGCGCATCCCGGGCACGTACGCTTCGACGGCCGGCGTCTGGGAGTATTGGGACGATGACACGCTCGACACGACGGTCGGCAAGATCGGCAAGTGGCTCGAGATACCGGGCGTGCAGGACTTCTCGGCCGGGCTGTCCGCGTCGGACACCGTGAAGTGGCGGCTCCCGGACGTGCCGAACTGGGGGCAGCGCGACGTAAACGGACAGATCGCCTACTGGGTCCGCTTCCGCGTGACCAACCCCGACGTGATCGCCGTGCAGAGTTCTCTGGGCGAGCTGATCGCCTCTCCCCTCCCCGGCCAGGTGTTCGTGTACGCGCACGACGGATCCGGGGCTCTCTCGGATGCGCTGCGCGTGCAGGTGACCAACGCGGTGGGCGCCTACCGCGCCGCGGGGGTCAAGGTAACGGTCAAGCCACCCGTCGCCAAGCCACAGGACGTGAAGATCACGCTCCAGGTGCACCGCGGGGCGAACAAAGCAACGGCGATCGCGGACGCCAAGGCCGCGATCGCGAACCTGTTCAGCCAACTCCGCGTCGGCCAGGCGCTATCGATCGAGGACGCGTCGCGCGTCGTGATGAACGCGAACGCGAGCATCAGCGATCTCGTGTGGACGATCCCGGACAACAGGGACGTGCCGGCCAGCCCGGAGCAGCTGATACGGCTCGGCACGCTCACCGTTTTGTGACGGACGCATGAGGTAGGGCGGGCACGGGCCAGGCAGGGGGCTCTGTCGGTGTGCCCCTGTCTGGCCCCCCTTTCACACGGAGGAAGAGCGATGAAAGTCGGCCTGATTCCGATCCACGGCATCGAGTGCGACCTCTCTGATCGCTGGTGGACGCCGTGGGCCCGCCGCGTGCGCCAGGCGCTCGGTGCACCGCTCGGCCGCACGCTGCCGATCACGTGGGAGCACCTGTCGAACAACCGGGTGCCGAAGAAGAAGCTCACGTGGATGCGGAACTGGGCGGGCGACATCAGCGCGGTCAACGACGACAAGATCCGCGACTTCTTCGACACGCAGCTGCACCAGCAGCACGCGAAGTGCGTGCACGGCGGCCTGATCCCGCTCCTCCTCGTCCACTCGCTCGCTTCGGTGCTGGCGCAACAGAGCTTGCTGCGGCAGCCGCTGGCGGGCGTGCGGCTGGTGACGATCGGCTCGCCGCTCTGGATGCGGTACGTGCTGCCGCCGCTGGTTCGGCCGCGTGGTGTACGCCGCTGGGTGAACGGGTATTCGGTGCTCGATCCGCTGATGCAGCTGGGGATCCTGACGTGGGCGCGGATCACGTTGCCCGAGGCGGACCGGAACGTGCACGTGTGGTCGGGTCACGAGGCGGCGTGCTACCTGAAGCGCCGGAAACTGCAGGCGGCGATCCGCTGGGCGGTCGAGTAGCACCAGCCCTAACGGAACCCGCACCGCCCGCGCAGCCAGAATCGCCTCCTGGTTTCTCGGAACCGAGACACAGGAGGCTCCCCCAGTGCCTATCGTCGGCGCGGACATCAAGCTGTACCTTTCGGGCGGCGCCAGCAACACCGTCCCCAACGCCTCGCTCGGCGGCGCCCGCAGCACCACCCAGATCGTTGACAACGTGCTGCAGAACCTCTTCGACAACGTCTCCGGCGTTGAATCAGCAGCCGGCGACGTCGAGTACCGCTGCTTCTACGTCCGTAACGAGCACGCCACCCTCACCCATGAAAACGTCGTCGCCTGGCTGTCGGCCGAGATCGCGAACGGCGCGAGCATCCAGATCGGTATCGACCCGGCCGGCGTGAACGGCACCGCCACCACCATCGGAGACGAGGGGTCCGCACCCGCCGGCGTCTCGTTCAACGCGCCAACCACCCAGGCGACTGGCGACGCCATCGGCAACATGGCCCCAAACGCCTATCAGGGCGTCTGGCTCAAGCGCACCGTCGGCGCCGGCACCAACGCTCTCGACCCAGACGGAGTGGACGTCGCGTTCGGCGGGGACACAGCCGCGTAAGCAGCGGGGAGAGGCATGTCGCAACGGATCAGCCTACGCCCCGTCTTCTCCGACTTCGTTTACGCCTGGACGCCGCACGGCGCCAGCGACCTCGCCGCCGCGATCGCCGACGATCCGCTGGCACACGACGGCGACGCCACGTTCGTCCAGGCTGACCCGCCCCCCGTCTTCCCGGGCCAGAGCTACGGCCCGATGGTCGTCCAGTTCGACAGCGCGCCGAGCTGGAACCACAACTACCCGGACTTCGGCATCCGCGTTGTCGTGAAGCGGGTCAGCCTGGACGGCAACGACTTCGCGCGCTACGGCATCAAAGTGTGGCCGCAGATCAACGGCGTGTACCTGCCGGCGCAGATCACGGGCCCCGCGAACCGCGACTACACGTTCTACGACTTCACGTTCACCGGTGACTTTGCGCCGGCCGACCTCACGCCCGGAAACCTGCGCGTCGAACTGTCGGCCGACTCGTTCACCAGCGACCAGCGACTGAACACGGTGCGGATCACCGCCGTCTCGCTGCACGTGTTCAACCCGCAGGTGACGAAGAAGCTGCGTGTCCGCTGGGGCATCCGCCGCAACGTGGTCACTGCGCCGCTACGGGCGCGCTGGGCGGTCCGGGCCGCAGCCGAGAAGACGCTGCAGGCGCGCTGGGGCGTGCGCGAGCAGGTTTTCAAGACTATCCGGGCGCGGTGGAGCATCGGCCGGTTCGCGCAAAAGGTGCTCCGGCTCCGCTGGGCCGACCGCGCGGCCTTGAGCAAGGTGCTGAAAGCGCGCTGGGCGGTGCGGAACGAGGCCGACAAAACGATCCAGCTCCGCTGGGCTGTGCACGGCAGCGCGGAGAAGATCCTGCACCTCCTATGGCAGGTCGGCGGCAACACCGTCAAGACGCTGCACTCCCGGTGGGCCGTGCGAGCCGCGGCGGACAAGACGATCCAGCTCCGCTGGGCTGTGCGGGGCGGCGCGACGAAGTCTATCAAGCTGCGATGGGGCGTGCGCACGGCGCTCGAGGCGATCCTGCGGGCCCGCTGGAAGGTCGCCTGGCCGGTCGCGTCGATCTCCGACGTGCTCGTGCTCGACAGCGCGTGCGATG
>JBGPMX010000264.1:0-6889 GCA_041487215.1 Planctomycetia bacterium
CCGAGCAAGACCCGGCGCAGATGGAGAACCACGCGAGCCGGACCGAGATCCGGATGGCGGCCGAGCGGGGCGAGGGGGTGTGGACGCACTTCAGCCGCACGCTCGGCTTCCCCATGCACTACCTCGCGCTCCGCGTCGACCGCGACGGCGCGCCGGCCGGGTTCGTGCGGGTCGCGCTGCCCATGAGCTCCGTCGACCGGCGGGTGGCCGCGATCCAGCGGCTGGTCTGGGGCATCTCCCTGCTGGTCGGAGTGGTCACGCTGGCCGTCACCTACGCCGTGGTTGCGCGGATCACGCGGCCGCTCGCGCGGCTCACCTCGGCGGCACAGCGCATCGCTGCCGGCGAGTACGGGCACCGCGTATCCGTGCACCGCCAGGACGAACTGGGCACGCTGGGCGATTCGTTCGACCGCATGAGCGCCGAGCTCGGCCAGCGCGTCACGCAGATGCACGAGGATCGCGAGCTGCTGGCCACGGTATTTGCGAGCATGATCGAAGGGGTGGTGGCCGTGGACCGCGCCGAGCGGATCCTGTTCGCCAACTCGGCGGCGCGCGCCCTGCTCGAGTTCCCCAGCGGCGACATCGCCGGGCGGCCGCTCTGGGAGCTCGTCCGCCACCGCGCGGTCGAGCAGGCCGTGCGGCAGGCGTTCGCCGGCGACCAGCTCTGCCTGTCCGAGTTCGAGGTCGCCGGCTCGAGCCGCCGCATTGTGGCCCTGCACGCTGCCCGGCTGCCCGGTGACCCCCCGCCCGGCGTGGTGCTGGTGCTGCACGACGTGACCGGGTTGCGGCGGCTCGAGAACCTGCGCCAGGAATTCGTCGCCAACGTCTCCCACGAGCTCAAAACGCCGCTCAGCTCGATCAAGGCGTACGCCGAGACCCTGCTCGAGGGCGCCCTAGGCGACCCCAAGCACAACGAGGCGTTCGTGCGTCAGATCGCCGAGCAAGCCGAACGGCTGAACGCCCTGATCATCGACCTGCTCAGCCTCGCGCAGATCGAATCCGGGCAGCAGGCGTTTGAGATCGTGCCGGTCCCGGTCGCCGAGCTGATCGCGCGCTGCGTGGCGCAGCACGGCACGGCCGCCGCGGCCAAGCGGATCCGGCTCGAGGCCGCAGCGTGCGACGCCGCGCTCCGCGTGCTGGCCGACGCGGAGGGGCTGGGCCAGATCCTGAGCAACCTGGTCGGCAATGCGATCAAGTACACGCCCGACGCCGGCTGCGTCACCATCCGCTGCGCCGCCGAAGACTTGGTGGCGGTCATCCACGTGAGCGACACAGGGATCGGCATCGCGCCGGCCGACCAGGCCCGCGTGTTCGAGCGGTTCTATCGCGTGGACCGGGCGCGCTCGCGCGAGCTCGGCGGCACGGGGCTCGGCCTGGCAATCGTCAAGCACCTGGTGCAGGCGTTCGGCGGCACCGTGGCGCTCGACAGCGCGCTCGGCCGCGGCAGCACCTTTTCCGTCCGCCTCCCCCGCGCGTGACTTTCTTAGATTTGAGATTTCAAATTTGAGCTTTGAGATTTCAAATTTGAGCTTTGAGATTTCAAATTTGAGCTTTGAGATTTCGAATTTGAGATTTGAGATTTGAGATTTGAGCTTTGAGATTTGAGCTTTGAGCTTTGAGCTTTGAGATTTGAGATTTGAGATTTGAGATTTGAGATTTGAGATTTTGCACGAGGCCGCGCCGGAGGTGCCAAGGACAGCCAGTGCAAGGAGTCGGCCGTGATTACCTGGGCACGATCGCGTTTCGTCGTACCCAGATCCTTCGCTCCGCTCGTGCCTCGCTGCGCTCAGGATGACAGAGCAGACGCGTTCGGTGGTTCAGCGCAGAGGCTCACCCGGTGAATCCTTCGCTGCCACGTGGTGCCACGGACAGCGCGTGAAACGAGTCGGCCGTGCCTTGGTGCACCGAGTGGCCGTTCCCACCGTTCCCGCCGCATTTCACCCAATCTTCACGCGTCCTTCACGCATGCTCCCTATCCTGCGATTCAGATCCGAATCCCTGCTGCGTCACACCCAAAGACCGAGAGGACTCCATGGGCCGCAAAACCATCGAACGATCCGGCTTCGGCGCCGCGATCCTGGTCGTGATCGCAGCGATCGCCGTCGCGGGCGCCCCGCAGGCGAAGCCCGCGATCTCAACGCAGCGCCGATCCGGCACGGCAGCCGCCCGCCAATCCGAGGCGAAAACCAGCACAACGGCGGCCGTGCAGATCGACCCGGTGCTGCCGCCGTACAAGCCCACGAGCGGTGTCTCGGGCAACCTCTCGAGCGTTGGGTCGGACACCATGAACAACCTGATGACGCTCTGGGCCGAGGCGTTCCAGAAGCACTATCCCAACGTCAAGGTGCAGGTCGAGGGGAAGGGGTCGAGCACCGCGCCGACGGCGCTCATCGAAGGGACCGCGCAGCTCGGCCCGATGTCTCGGCCCATGAAGCCGACCGAGATCGACGCGTTCGAGAAGAAGTTCGGCTACAAACCCACGGCGGTACGCACGGCGGTCGACGCGCTGGCGGTGTTCGTGAACAAGGACAACCCGATCCGGTCCCTGACCCTCGAAGAGGTCGACGCGATCTTCTCCAAGTCCCGCCGCGGCGGCGCGAAGCAAGAGATCAGGACGTGGGGCCAACTCGGCCTGACCGGTGACTGGGCGAACCGGCCCATGAGCCTGTACGGCCGCAACTCCGCATCCGGCACCTACGGGTTCTTCAAGGAGCACGTGCTCAAGAACGGGGACTTCAAGGACACGGTGAAGGAGCAGCCCGGATCCGCCTCGGTGGTGCAGGGTGTGACGGTGGATCGCTACGGAATTGGCTACAGCGGCATCGGCTACGCCACGGCCGGCGTGCGCGCCGCGCCGCTGGCGGGCGCGGCCGGTGCCAAGCCTACCGAAGCCACGGCGCGGAACGCCTACGCCGGCACCTACCCGCTGGCCCGGTTCCTCTTCGTGTGCGTGAACAAAGCCCCCGACAAGCCGCTCGACCGGCTGACCTACGAGTTCTTGAAGCTGGTCCTCTCGCAGCCGGGGCAGCAGGTGGTGATCAAGGACGGCTACTTCCCGATCCCCGCTTCGATTGTCCAGGCGGAACGAGACAAGCTGCAGTAGAGTTCGACCCCCCCATCATGCCGACCACGACCGCGCAAAGCGACGCACCGGAGGGGCCTCGGCCTGCGGCGGAGACGCGTCGTCGTCGTCTGTTTGCCGACCGGCTGGCGCGCCGTGTGGTCACGCTCGGCGGCCTGTTGATCATTGCCTCCATCCTGGGCATCTTCGTCGTCATCGCGGCCGAGACCTATCCGCTCTTCCGCCCGGCTTCCGCCACGCCGCTCGCGCCGCTTGCCGTGTCGCTCGACGGAACGCCTCTGGCCGTGGCCGTCGACGAGTATGGTGAGGTGCTCTACTGGGTTTCCGCGTCGGGGATCCACTTCGCATCGCTCCGCGACGGCGCCCTCATCGCGACGCGCACCCCGGCCGGAATGGACAGCGCGACGATCGTCGCCGCGTCCGGACTGAGTACGGGGACGGTCGCCCTCGGGCTCTCCGATGGCCGGGCCCTGCTCGTCCCTGTGTCCTTCCCGCACTCGTACGTCGCAGGAAGCCGCACGGTTGCGCCGGACGTGGGGACGCCGAGTTCGGTGCTGTTGGATCCCGCGGGCCGAGCGATCCGGCTCGTGGCGCACAGCACTGCATCCCGCGGGCCGGTGACCGCGGCGGCCTTGAGTGCCTGTGAGATCGCGATCGTTTCGGTGTCGGAGACGAAGCCGCTCATCGGGGCGCCGGTTCGCGAGGAATGGCGTCAGACCGTGACGCTGCCGGTCGAGGGGGAGATCACCGCGCTGGCGATCGACGAGCGCGGTGAACAGCTCTACGCCGGTGGCTCGACCGGCCAGATCGTGCGCGTCGCTCTGAGCGATCCCGCTTCCCCTCGGGTCGCGGGGGTTACGCTCGCCCCCGAGCGCGCCGGTGTCGGCGTCTCCGTCCTCGGCTTCTTGCTCGGCGACCGCACGCTCATCGTCGGAGACACGGCCGGAGGGGTAAGCAGCTGGCAGCTGTTACGCGGGGAGGGCGAGGAGGCGACACTCACGCGCGTGCACCGCTTCGCGCGGCACGCGGCGGCCGTGGCGGCTTTTGCCGCGTCGCAGCGGGACAAGGGCTTCATCACCGCGGACCGCTCCGGCCACGTCGCGCTGCGCTACGGCACCACGGGCCAGACGCTCCTGCGTGTCGATTCGGACGGTGGGGCTTCGGCGACGCTGGCCCCCAAGGGAGACAGCATCGTCGCTTGGAACGCCGCTGGGGGGGTGGCACGCTGGAGCGTTGCCAATCCGCACCCGGAGGCGACCCTGCCGAGCCTGTTCGGCAAGGTCTGGTACGAGGGGTACGACGCCCCCGCCTATGTGTGGCAGTCGACTGGAGGGACGGACGACTTCGAGGCGAAACTGAGCCTGGTGCCGCTGGTCTTCGGGACCGTGAAGGGGACGTTCTACGCGCTGATCTTCGCCATCCCGATCGCGCTCTCCGCAGCGCTCTACACATCGCAGTTCATGCACCCCACGCTGTGCAGGGCCATCAAGCCGATGGTGGAGATCATGGCGGCGCTGCCCAGCGTCGTGCTCGGGTTCATCGCCGGCCTGTGGCTGGCGCCGGCGATGGAACGCGTGATCCCCGCGGTTTTCCTCATGCCGCTGATTCTTCCCGCCGCCATCCTGATCGCCTACACGGCGTGGCGGCTCGTGCCCGGGCGGATCACCGCCCACCTGCACGCCGGCAGCGAGGCGGTTCTGCTGGTGCCGGTCGTGCTCGCCGCCGCGGCGCTCAGCGTGTGCGCCGGTCGATGGCTCGAGCAGTCGTTCCTGTCCGGAGACTACCGCAGCTGGCTGTCCGGGGCGCTCGGGCTCACCTACGATCAGCGCAACTCGCTGGTGGTCGGGTTCGCCATGGGCTTCGCCGTCATCCCGATCATCTTCACGATCGCCGAGGACTCCCTGTCGAACGTCCCGCCGCACCTGGCCGCCGGCTCGCTGGCGCTCGGGGCCACGCGGTGGCAGACGGCGGTCAGGATCGTGCTGCCGACGGCGAGCCCCGGCATCTTTTCGGCGGTGATGATCGGCTTCGGCCGGGCCGTGGGCGAGACGATGATCGTGCTCATGGCCACCGGGAACACCCCGCTCATGGACGGGTCGCCATTCAACGGCTTCCGGGCGCTCTCGGCGAACATCGCCGTGGAGATGCCGGAGGCGCCCGCCGGCGGCACGCTCTACCGGGTGTTGTTCCTGGCGGCCCTGCTGCTGTTCGCGATGACATTCGTGGTGAACACGCTGGCCGAGTTGGTGCGGCTCAGGCTGCGGCGGCGCTACCGGTACCTCTGAGTCGTACGTCAGGCTTTCCAGCCTGACAAGGGGCGATGACGATGCGAGTCAGGCTGGAAAGCCTGACGTACATGGTTCGGCGGACCTGCTTAGCAAGAACACGCCCTTCGAAGACTCGGTCGCAGCGTAGCACGCATCGGGCACAGGCGGGCTGCCGGCCCGGTAAGTAAGGCGGGGGAATCGATGAAACGGTTTTTCAAGAGCGGCGAGCCGTTCATCTGGCTGACCGGTGGCGGGCTCGCCGTGAGCCTGATCATGGTCCTCGGCCTCGTGCTGCTCATCCTCGTGAACGGCCTCGGCTTCTTCTGGCCGCGGGCGGTGGTGCGGCTGACGCTCGCGGACGGGGCGGCGGTGCTCGGTGAGGTGGCGGATCATGAGACCGCGCCGTTGCCGGCCGGGGTGCCGCAGCTGCGCAGCGAGATCAAGCGGGGCAACCGCGACATCTACGGCAACGACTTCGTCTGGATCGAAGCGGCGAGCATCGTGCGGCGCGAACTGCCGCCGGACGCCGCGGTCATCGAGCGCCGTGAGTGGGGCAACCTTTACGGAGTGGTGCGGGCTGTGCGCGAGGGGGAAATGACGCGCGCCGAGGGGAGCGACCAGGCGTGGGCCGAATTCCAGGCGCGTCTTCCCGAGGCCGCTCGGGTGGCACGCGCGATCCGGCGCATCGAGAAGAGCGAGATCGGAGCCATCAGCTACGCCGAGGACCGCCTGCGCCGCCGTATGAAGCGGCTCGCGCGCGCCGGCGTCAGGGACTCGCCCGAAGTCGGCCGCATCGTCGAGCAGTTGGCATTCCTCGAGGAGAAGTTTGCGAAAGAGCAGACGCGGCTGCGGGCGCTGCGCGAGAGCCTGACATCGACCGTGGTCGTAAGCGTCGAGGGGGGGGCCGACAAGGAGCTGCCGCTCGCTGACGTCATCCGCGCCTACCGCCCCAACCGGATGGGGCTTTTTTCCAAGGCCGGCCTGTACGCGGCCAAGCTCTGGGAGTTTGTCTCGGGCGATCCGCGCGAATCGAACACCGAGGGGGGCGTTTTCCCCGCGATCTTCGGCACGGTCATGATGGTGCTGATCATGAGCGTGCTGGTCACACCACTCGGCGTGCTGGCAGCGCTCTACCTGCGCGAGTACGCCCGGCCGGGCCCGTTCGTCAGCGCCGTGCGCATCGCCGTGAACAACCTGGCGGGCGTTCCGTCGATCGTCTTCGGCGTCTTCGGCGTCGGCTTCTTCATCTACTTCGTAGGTGGCTCGATCGACCGGGCGTTCTTCCCCGAGTCGCTGCCGACGCCGACGTTCGGCACCGGCGGCATCCTCTGGGCATCGCTCACCCTGGCCCTGATGACGGTCCCGGTCGTGATCGTGGCGACCGAGGAGGGGCTGGCCGCCATCCCGCGCGGCATGCGCGATGCCTCGCTGGCTCTCGGCGCCACCAAGTTCGAGACGACGTGGCGCGTCGTTCTGCCGTCCGTGCTGCCGTCCATGCTCACCGGCCTGATCCTGGCGATGGCCCGCGCGGCGGGCGAAG
>JBGPMX010000265.1:0-6886 GCA_041487215.1 Planctomycetia bacterium
CGGGAAGAGAGTGATGCTGAATACCCCCCCCTTGTCCCCCCCTTGGCAAGGGGGGGAAGGGGGGGTATCAACTGCCCGGGCAGGTGAGACGATGCTTTGCGCTGGGAGGCGCTTGGGCTGCGTGAGGGAGCGCCCTCACCCCGTCCCTCTCCCACGGATCCATGAGCGGGAGAGGGGGCCGGACTCCGAAGGCGGTCAGCTGCCGGTGACTGCGGGCAGCAACTGCTTCCCGGCCCAATCCCACATCGCATAGGCGGCCACGACGCTGATACTGATGAGGGCGAGCCAGAGCAAGAAGTCGGACAGCCGCGACGGCGCCAGCCGCGGATCGGTACGGCGGTAACGCAGGTACACGGTTGCCGCCGAGATGACCGGCAGCGTCGCCGCCTGGAAGAAACCGCCGAACACCACCATCGCGCGGGGATCGCGGAACATGAGGTACAGGAGCAAGCCGAGGCTCGGGTAGAACACGCAGAGACGGCGGATCCAGCGCCGCCGCGCCTCGGCGTCCTCATAGCGCACAAAGTCCGCGAGGCCGAAGAAGTCCGCGGTCAGCCGGCTGTTCGACGCCGAGGCGACGTAGAGCGTCTTGAACAGCACCGCCCACGCCCCGATGAGGAACGCGAAGCGGGTCCAATCGCCGAACGTCGGCACGTACATCTCGGCCAGGGTTTCGATCATCCTTGACTTGGCAGGCCGCAGGCCCTGGCGGTACAGCACCGTGGCGCCCAGGAAGTAGAATGCAACCGTCGCGACGGTAAACACGACCATGCTGACCCAGGCGTCGAGGTAGAGCACCCGGATCCAGCCCTTGGCACGCCGCACCCAAGCCTCATCCGGGCTGCGCCGGCCCGCGAAGCGCGCGTAGCCCTTCTCCAGGCACCAGTACGGATACGCATACAGCTCGCTGGCACCGACCCCGGTGATGCCGAACGTCCCGAACGCCGCCGCGATGCCGGCCGCAGGCAGCGCGAAGGAAAAGCCCTCGGACAGGTCGGCGAGGCGGATCCCGTAACCGCTCGCCGGCAACGCCACGACACAGAGCACGGTCACCAGCGTGACGCCGGCCACCAGCACCGTGGTGATCCGTTCCACCGTCTTGTAACCCCCGATGAGCAAAAGGCCGATGGCGGCCAGTGCCGTGAGCACAGCCCAGGGATACTCCGGGTGCGTGCGAATCATTTCCGCCCACGGCGGCGACACGGCGTCCAGAACACCGCACAGCGCCGCCGCCCCCTGGGGCACTGCCAGGTTCAAGGCCTGGGCGACGCCGCCGATCATGGCGCCGAGTTGCGATATGGTCGCCAGCAGCATGATGAACCACCACCAGACCAGCCAGTGCGTGCGCAGACGCGGTCCCGGAAGCTCGTGAAGTGCCCCGAGCGTCGGTTTGCCCGACGAGATGGCGTAGCGACCCAGCTCGATCTGCACGAACACCTTGACGACGCAGCTGAACAGGATCAGCCACAGGAAGGCGAAACCGAACTCTGCACCGAGCGACGTCGTGAGCAAGAGCTCGCCGGAACCGACGATCGAGCCGGCCAGAATGATGCCCGGCCCAATCTTTCGCAGTGCGGCACCGAGCGATTGAGGCGGCTCCGCGATATCGCCAGGCGGCATCGCGTACGGGTCGTAGGTGGCCGCTTCGCTCATGTTGCACCATCGCACCTGCGGGGCGAGCCCAAATCGGTGAATGATTGTGACGCGGCGGCACAAGCGGCACAAGCGCGCGGAAGGGCCGTCACGCGCGCGGTCCATCCATCACGCGGGGGAGAGCGAAGGGTGAGGCGGGCCGAGCCTGAGAGGGGCAAGTGTACTTCAGGCTCGAGCGGCCGCGCGCGAGTAGGGGGTCCCCTTGGTGCGAGCCGTCGCCGCCCCCTGCCCCTCGAAGAGATACAGCACGGGCGCGGCGATGAAAATGGTGCTGTAGCTGCCCGAGAGGCACCCGAGCAGCATCGTGAACGAGAAGGCGTGAATGCCCGGCCCGCCCCAGACGTACATGATCAGCGAGACGAGGATGACGGTGAAGAACGTGAGCACCGTCCGGCTCATGCTCTGGTTGACCGCGGCGTTGATCATCTCGCTGGTCACGTAGGGGGTCTTCCCCCGGATCTCGCGCAACCGGTCGAAGATCACGATGGTGTCGTTGACCGAGTAACCGATGATGGTCAGGAACGCCGAGACGACGGTGAGGTCGATTTTGAAGTCGTCGATCAGCAGTGCATGGGCCAGGCCGGGCACGTAGCGCACCAGGATGCCTCCGAGCGCGACGAAGCCCAGCGCGACCATGACGTCATGGATCAGCGAGATGACGGCGGCCAAACCGTAGCTCGCCTTCTTGAACCGGAACCAGAGGTACGCGATCATCGCCGCCCAGCTCAACACAGTGGCCAACAGCGCCTTTTGTTGCGTCTCACCGGCCACCTGAGGACCAAAGTTGTCCTCGCGTTCGAACATGGGTTGGGCGGCGATCCGAGCGCCGACATCGCTCATGAGCCGCTCCACATCCTGTTTGGTGTCGAGCGTGTAGGCACTGGCAAGGCCGTGCTCATCGCGCTCCACCGGGTGCAATTCGTAATGGAGCGCGGGGTCGGTGAAGTTCTGGTCTTTGAGCGATTCGTTAATCACGCGCGCCAGGACGTCGGGGCTGGCGGCGCGGTTGAGGGTGAACCGCACGCGCTCGCCCCCCGCAAACGCGGGCGGGGATTCGTCGCCACTCGGCGAAATCGCCTCGTGCGTCCACTCGCCAATCCGGTTACGCGCCAGCGCGTCGCCGAACTGTTCGATCATCGCGCCGCGCACTTTCGCCTGATCCGCTTCCGTGGTGCGCACCAGGAACAGGCCCTCCTTTACTCCCGCGCTTTCGCGGATCAGGCGCTCCACCTTCACGTTGGGCAGCACCGTCTCTGCCTGGGCGCGGACCTGCTCGCTGCCCAGCGATGGGTCGGTGAGCCGCAGCGAGATCGCGGTGCCGCCGGTGAAGTCAATGTCCAGCAGCGTGCTGCCGCGCGAGATCGCCAGGCCCAGAGCCAGCACATTGACAATCAGCGAGCCGATCACGAAGTAGAAGCGCGGGCTCACGTAATCCAGGCTCGGCGTCTTGATGAGGTGCGCCATCCTCAGCGCGGTGAGCCAGCCTTGATGGAACCAGAGATCGAAGATAATCCGCGTCACAAAGACGGCCGTGAACAGGTTCGCGACCAGGCCGACAATGAGCGTGAGCGCAAAGCCCTTCACCTGGTCGGTTCCGAGCCAGTACAGGATGAAGCCGGTGATAATGGTCGTGAGGTTGGAGTCCAGGATGGTGACCCAGGCGCGATCGAAGCCGTTGCGGATCGTCTGCGCCAGCGAGCTGCCCCGGTCGCGTTCCTCGCGCATGCGCTCGAAGATCAGCACGTTGGCGTCGACGGCCTTGCCGTCCGTCAGCGCAAGGCCCGCCAGGCCGGGGAGGGTGAGCGTCGCGTGGGTCGCCCCCATGAAGCCCAGGATAATGATCATGTTGAGCACGAGCGCGACGTTCGCCACCAGGCCCGCAAACCAGTAGTAGGCGAGCATGAAGAGCGGGACCGCGATCATCGCAACCGCGATCGCCGTCGTGCCCATGCGGATGGTGTCCTCGCCGAGCGTGGAGGTGACCGTGTCCTTGCTGATCGGGTTCGGCTTGAGCATGGCCGGCAGCTTGCCGGAGTTCAGGATGGCCACGTAGTTGTCGACCTCGGCGGCGGTGAAGTTCCCCTCGATGACGCCCGATCCTTCGATCACCGAGTTGATCACCGGGGCGGACATGATCTGGCGGTCGAGGATGATCGCCAGGTGGTACTTGAGGCCGTCGGGCTCCGGCTGATACTTGCGCGTCAGCGCGGCGAAGCGCCGCGTGCCGACCGAGTCGAAGTTGAATCCCACCGCCGGACGCAGCTGCGTGTCGTGGGTCGGTTCGGCGCGTTTGAGGTAGTCCCCGGTCACGCGCAGGGCATCCTCGGGGATCTTGGTGAGCGCGTAGCCGTCCTGCACGATCGGCTGGCCCGCGGGGTGGTCGCTGCCGCCGTGGAACTCGTCGGGACGGTTGAGCTTGACCCATTCGTAGCCGCGCGGCGCGGGGTCCGCCTCCTTGCGCTTGAACCGGTCGATGGCCTGCCGGATCACGGCCGGGCCGTCGCGCTTCTCGGTGGCGAGGATGCGAAACTCGAGCTGCCCGAGCTTGGTGATCCGCTCCTGCACCGCCTCGACGTCGTGCGGGTCCGCCGCGGGCAGGATGATCTCGACCCGATCCCCACCGACCGGGCGGATGGTGACGTCCAGGGTACCGGCCGGATTGATACGCTTACTCAGCGCCTCCACCATCTGGCTCATCTGGAACGTGCCAGGGCGGTTCGCCTGATCGATCTGGTAGACCAGGATCGTGCCCCCCTGCAGGTCGATGCCGAGCTTGAGCTTCTGCTTGGGCGGCAGCATGCAGTAGAGGCCGACGCCGGTGATGGCCAGGATGAGCAGGATCTTGAACGTCGGATTCTTCATAGCTCGTTCTCACCTCGTTACCGCGGCTTGTTCGGATCGCGCACATCGCCCGAGTTCAGGCGACCCGAATTCGGCTGAATCCGGCTGCCCTGAAGATGGGGGGCGGATCGCGTACTACGGTGCTTCCTTTTTCCCGGATCCAGCGGCTTCTGCCTCGTCCGCTATCACGCGCGCGACGCTCGACAGGACCAGCCGCAGCCGGGTGCCGTTGTTCTCGTCGATCTTGACCACGATCTCGTCCTCCTCCGGCTTGACGCTCACGACGACCCCTTTAATGCCGCCGTACGTAACGACGTGATCGTTCTTCTTGAGCGCCGCGACCATGTTCTTGTGCTCCTGCTCACGCTTCTGCCGCGGGCGGTGCAGAAGAAAGTAGTACATGGCGGCGAACGGGACCCCGTACAGCAGCACGATGAGCATCAGGTTCTGGGGCTGCGCGGCCGGGGCGGCGTCGGGGGCCTGGGCGAGGATCAGGCTGCGGAGCAATGAATCGAGCATGCCGACCGTCTCAGGCAAGGGGACCGGAAATCGAACGACTCGTGCGGCAAGCGGCCCATGCCGACCCGGGGGCAGCTTCCGAACGCCGCGGCCGTGGATGGAGGGAGCGGCCTTGCCGGGATCCTCGGATAGGGCTCCAGAGAAGGGACATCCCTGAATAAAGCAGCGCCGGACCGAGCCTTCTCGCTCCGGCGCTTGCACGAAAACGCATGATAAACTCAAGCACCTAAACGGGCAAGGGTTTCTGCGCGGTACGACGCGAACGCACCCGCCGCGATCACCGAGCGCAGCTCCTCCATGAGCTGGTTGTAGAACCGCACGTTGTGCAGCGAGACCAGGATGGGGCCGAGCATCTCGTCGGCTTGGAACAGGTGCCGCAGATAGCCGCGGCTGAACCGCTGGCACGTCGGGCAGGAGCAGTCGGGATCGAGCGGCTCCAGGGATCGCTCGTGCTCGGCGCGGCGCAACCGCACGGGACCGCGCGACGTGAACGCGGTGGCATTGCGGCCGTTCCGCGTCGGCAGCACGCAATCGAACATGTCGACGCCCCGCGCCACCGCCTCAATGATGTCCTGCGGCCGCCCAATTCCCATGCAGTAGCGCGGGCGGTCCTCGGGCAGGCGCGGCACCACGCCCTCCAGGACGGCGTGCATCTGGGCGTGGCTCTCGCCCAGGCTGAGCCCGCCGACCGCGTAGCCCGGAAGGTCAAGCGCCACGAGCCCGGCGGCGGATCGCGCGCGCAACGCGGCGTCTACGCCGCCCTGCACGATCCCGAAGAGCGCCTGGTCGCCGCGGCGCTGGGCCGCCCGGCAGCGCTCCGCCCAGCGCGTGCTGCGGTCCACGGCGCGCGCCAGATCCTCCGGTCCCACCCCGTATGGCGGGCATTCGTCCAGGCACATGATGATGTCCGCGCCCAGGTCCTCCTGGACCTCGATCGCTCGCTCCGGGGTCAAGAGCAGCGTGGAGCCATCGATATGCGAGCGAAACGTCGCACCGCTCTCGGTGATCCGGGTGCGTTCCGCGAGGCTGAAGAGCTGGAAGCCGCCGCTGTCCGTAAGAAGGGGCCGTTCCCAACCCATCATGCGGTGCAACCCACCCAGCGCTCTCACCGTGGCCGAACCGGGGCGCAGGGCCAGGTGGTAGGTGTTGGCCAGGATGATCGGCGTGCCGACCCGGAGCAGTTGGTCGGGCGTCAGCCCCTTCACGGTGGCCTGGGTCCCGACCGGCATGAACGCGGGCGTGTCCACGGCGCCGTGCGGGGTGTGCAGCCGGCCGACGCGGGCCCGGCTGGCGCTGGCCTGGCCGCTCACGGTGAAGCGAAAGCCGTTCGGCGCGGGCATGAGGACGCGTGGATGGACGTGTGAGACGTGGGAAGTCTTCGCCGCCGCACAACCAGACGCTTTCGGTTCCGCTCAGTCCCCCTTGAGCTTCAGGCCGGCTTCGCCCAGCTTGCTGCGGATTTCGGTCAACGAGGTGACGCCGAAGTTCTTGACCTCGAGCAGCTGATCGGGGGTGTGGCTGATGAGGTCGCCGACGCTATTGATGCCGAGCCGCGCCATGCACTTGCGTGCGCGGACGGAGAGGTTGAGGTCGGAGATGGGCTTGGCCATCGCGGCCCGCTCCTGAACGCTGTATTCCTCGGTGTCGGCGCCGAAGCGGCTGGCCGCACCCTCCTCGGCGAGCGTGCCGACCTGCAAGCCCTTGGTGGCCAGCAGCTCCTTGATCTCTTGCAGCGAGGTCTCGCCGAAGTTCTTGCTGTTGAGCAGCGTCGCCTCGGTGGTGCGCACCAGGTCGCCGAGCGTGCGGATGTTCATTTTGCGCAGGCAGTTTCGGCTGCGCACCGAGAGCTCGAAATCCGTCACGGGAGTCATGA
>JBGPMX010000266.1:0-6875 GCA_041487215.1 Planctomycetia bacterium
GCTGGTCGAGACCGACAGCCCGTACCTGGCCCCGGAGCCGCACCGGGGCGAGCGGAACGAGCCGGCGCACGTGCGCCGCACGGCCGAGCGGCTGGCTGAGCTGCGCGGCCTTTCTCTTGACGAGCTAGCGCAAGCGACCACCGCGAACGCCCGGCAGCTATTTTCTAAGGTGATAAGTCCAATGAATCCACGGCCGCGATCGTGATCATTGGACTTATCCCCTTATGCGTCGTCCGGCGAAACGGAGTCGGGTGCTCGTGGGAAGGAACCCGACAAGGGATAGCCGGACCGACGGTGTGCCAAAGGCCCCTGGCCCCGCGGGGGTCCGTCCGCGCCGCGGGCCTTCACTTCCGCCCCCTTTGGACACTCGAGCCTACGCCTCCAAAATCCTGGGGGTCTGGGGGCAAAGCCCCCCGCTACCCGCTAAGAAGTCCAAAGCCCTAGAGCTTTTTCTCGGAGACGGCGATACCGCAGGGCCTGGTGAGGGTTTAATCTGGTTAATAGCGGCGCGGCGGCTGGGCAGCCGTGCCTTCGTGTCAACCCCTTGTTGTGGCCTTCGGGCCAGGAGGCTTCGTATGCGTTTCCGTGCGCTCGGCGTCGTTGCGGCCATCACCAGCATCGCTCTCTTTGCCTCGGCGGCCTGCGCCGACGGGAAGGGGAAGGGCAAGGGGGGGAAAGGCAAGGGGCAGCGAGCCCCCGCGGAGAAAGTTGAGCTCAAGGACCTGCCGCCGGCTGTGCTCAAGGCGGCGGAGAAGGAAACGCCGAACGCTACGTTCACCAGCGCGGCGAAGCGATCCGGCAAGAAGAACACGGTCTACACGCTGCAGGGGACGGACGGCAATCGCCGTGTCTCCCTGGCTATCAGCTCGTCGGGCGAAGTTTTGCGCGAGACCAAGGCGGTCGAACGCAAGGGCGGCAAGAAAGCCGCGTAAGCGTTCCGCGTGCAGAGATCCTGCGCTCCGCTCGTGCCTCGCTCCGCTGCGGATGACAAGGCGGGCGCGCCCGGCGGTTGAGCGCTCCATCGCACCCGGTGAATCCTTCGCTCCGCTCGGGATGACATGCCGTTGCGCGTGATGGGGAGCTCGTTCGCCCACCGGGAATGGCTTGGCGCTCCGGGCTCGCGCGCTTAGAATCCCGGCCGTCCCCTCATCCCCCTTCTCGAAAGGGCCTTGCGAGAGGGGGGGTGGGGGGCGGTTCCGCTCTCACACGCCCCGTGCGGACGGGTCCCAGATGTATTTGTGCAGTTGAAGCTGCAACCGGACGGGCAGCCGGGATTCCAGGATCCAGTCGGCGAGCCGCCGCGGCTCCAGCTCGCCGGTCACAGCGCTGAAGAGAACCGCGTGCCGCTCGGCCAGCCTGCCGCCTCTCACCCGGTCACACGCCCACTCGAAATCCGCGCGATCCGCGATCACGAACTTGATCTCGTCCGTCGGCTTGAGCAGCTCAATGTTCTCATAGAGGTTGGCTGCACCCTCGCCGCTCCCCGGACACTTCAGGTCCATGATGATGTGCACACGCGGGTCGACGCCGCGGATGTCCACGGCCCCGCTCGTTTCGAGCAGTACCGTGTACCCCGCGTCCGCCAGGCTCGTCATCAGCGGGAAGACCTCGTCCTGGAGCAGCGGTTCCCCCCCGGTGATCTCGACTAGCCGGCCCGGCTCGGATTGGACTCGAGCCAGCACCGCCTCGGGCGTCATCGCCGTCCCTTCCGTGAACGCATGGGGCGTATCGCACCAGCGGCAGCGCAGGTGGCAGGCGGTGAGGCGCACGAACGTGCACGGCAGCCCCGCGTGCGTCGATTCCCCCTGGATGGAGCGGTAGATCTCGTGCACGACCAGGCTGCCGCGTGGCCGCTCTGCGATCGGGTTCCAGCGGTGTTGTGGAAACAGGGAAGTGTCCAACGCCAGGCTCCGGGCCATGGGCTCATGCCATCGTAGCCATGGTAGCAGAGTGGCGCGGACCGACCAACGGGCGAGGAAATCCCTTGCCGCCCATGGGGGGGCGGCGGTGAAATGCTAGCCACCCCGTTCTCTCGAGAGGTTTCATTCATGAAGAAGGTCGTTGTGCTCGTTGTGATCGTCGTCGCCGGTGCGATCCTCTATTTCAAGTTCCGCGACCGCATCCCAGCGGATCTGTCCAAGATCAAGGAGCAGCTGCCCGGCTCATCGCCGCCGGCATCCCCGCCCACGCTTGCGCCGACGCGGCCCGAGGAAAAACGGCTGGCCGCTCTACCCCTCATGAACGCCGAGTTCGTCGCCGGCCTGCCCGACGGCTCGCCGGCCGCCGGCACGGCCGACCCGACCCGCACGGACCTGGCGCTCGAGTTGGGTTCGGGCGAACGGTCGTTGTCACCCGGCGCTGCCGGGCGCGTGCGCTTGAGCGACAGCTTGTGGCTCGATACGGCATCGCTCGCCGGGCATATTCAGGGCTCGTCGTCCGAGCACGCATTCTTGCTCGCCCACGTACGTTCGGTCACCGCCGGGGCGGGCGGCGCCGAGCAGGTGGCGCAAGCGGCGGCGGAGCCGATCCCGTCGGGGCTGCGCGAGTCGCTTCAAAAACAAACCTGGCGCGCCCTGCCGGGCTTCGGCCTCGTGTCCAATCCCGATCCCGCGCGGCGCCGCTGGTGGATCACCGAGTTCATGAGCCGGCTGCGCGAGCTGGGTGGCTCCGGGGGCGCGCAGGTCGACATCGAGGGGACGTTCCACACCTACGAGCGGATCCGAGACAAGGCGTACCGCGGCTTCGTGACATTCGAGGAGACCAAGTCAGTCAAGTTTTTTGTGACGAACGGCACGGACGAGCAGCCGATCCTCGCGGCCGAGAAGCTGCGCAAGGAGGGTTTCCCGGTCACGCTCCGCACGATTGTCATCGTGGGGAAATCGCAGCACTTCGCGCTCGGGCCGGTCGAGTGGAACATGCCCGTCCGGGCGCAGTACGACTACTGGCACGGCGTCTGGAGTGATCAGCACGCGGCCGACGCGCGCTACTGGCTGGCGCTCAGCGCCTGGGCCAATGTCCGCGGTCTTGATCCAGAGGCCGCCGCGGCGTTCGCGCAGGCCGGGTCGAGCCTGTCTCGCTCCGACGCCGCGGAACACCTCGGCCGCCCCAGCAAGATGGTGCGGGTTCATCTGGCCGACCAGGTGCAGGACCACTGGTTCTACGACAGCCTGATGCCGGTCTGGGGCTATGCGAACGCGTCCTGGCACGGCACCGGCCTGGTCGAGGAGTTCTACGCAGCACCACCGCCGGCCTACGCGCTGGTCCGGACAGGGCCGGCGGGGAACCTGCCGGGTTCCCTCTACCCGGTCTCGGAATGAGCGGAGGCGTGAACGGCCCGACGGATCAGGAGGGATTCTGTGCCGCACGATTCAGTGACGCCCATCCGGGTGAGTCGGGGGGCCGCGTACGGTGCGCTGGCCGCGCTGTTCGCGATGAATCTGCTCAATTACATCGATCGCTACGTGCTCGCGGCCGTGGTGGGGCCGGTGCAGCAGACTCTGGGGGTGACCGAGGACTCGCGCGGCGGCCTGCTCTCCACGGCATTCTTCCTGAGCTACGCGCTGGTCAGCCCGCTGGTCGGCTGGCTGGGAGACCGTGTCACACGCAAGTACCTGCTGGCGATCGGCGTGGGGATCTGGAGCCTGGCCACGTTTGCCTCGGGCCTGGCCAACACATTCGCGCACATGCTGCTGGCCCGCAGCGTGCTGGGCATCGGCGAGGCGACCTACGCGACGATCGCGCCGACGCTCATTGCGGACATGTTCCCGCGTTCGGCACGCAGCCGGGCGCTGGCGGTGTTCTATGTCGCGATCCCGCTCGGCTCGGCGCTCGGCTACGTGCTGGGGGGGCGGATCGAGGCGGCCTACAACTGGCGCTACGCCTTCTTCGCGGTCGGCCTGCCTGGTCTCTTCGTGGCGCTGGCCGCGCTCGGCATTCGCGAGCCGCACCGCGGGGCGAGCGAGGCGGTGAGCGAAGCCGATGTGTTGCGGCACGAGGCGTTGCCGGCGTCGTCGCGCACGTACGCGGAGCTGGCGCGCAACCGCTCGTACGTCGTCAACACCCTGGCCACCGCGCTCGTGACCTTTGCCCTGGGGGGGCTGGCGTACTGGGCGCCCAAGTTTCTTTCCCATGAGCGCGGGCTGACGCTGCGCGATGCCAATGACTGGCTCGGCGTCGTGCTCTTCGTGAGCGGGCTGGTCGGCACGGCGTTGGGCGGCTGGCTGGGGGACCGGCTGGCGCCGCGCATCCCCGGCGCGTACTTCTGGGTGGCCGGATGCTCGATGCTGCTCTCCGTGCCGTTCGTGACGACGGCCCTGGTGGCGAGCCGGCCCGCTGTGATCTTCTCGGCCATGGCGATCGGCCTCACCCTGGCCTTCGTCTACACCGGTCCCTCCAGTGCGATCCTCGTCAACGTTACGCTGCCCAGGATCCGGGCGGCGGCGTGTGCGATCAATATCCTTTTCATCCACTTGCTGGGCGACATTCCGTCCCCCCCGATCATGGGGTTGGTGGGCGACCTGACCGGCCGCATGGTCTGGGGGTTGGGCATTACGATCCCGGCCCTGGCTGCGAGCGGTCTCGTCTTCTGCTTCGGTGCCCGATATCTGGCGCGCGACGAGGCGGCGGTGCTGCGCACGCTGCACGGTGCCGCGGACCCCGACGCTCCGAGCGGCGCCGGCCACCCCGCGCGTTGACACGTTCGCCAACGCTCCGTTAGGCTGCGCCGGAGCCCCTCCCCTCCCCTGTGCTGGTTCCCGTGGCCAAGAAACCTCGCAAAGTCCGAGTTGACTTTCGCAAGAACCGGCAGCCGCGCGCGCGGCGCGGCGATTGGACGCGCAAGTTCCGGCAGGACCGGATCGAGGACGAGGCGACACCGACCCGCGAAACCGTCCAGGCCAAAGGCGATCTATCCCGGCGCCGCACGGTGATCGTCCAGGACGCGACGCCGTCGGCGGATTCGTCCGCGACCGCGGCGGCCTCCGCGGCAGCCGGGCAGACCGGGCGCGTGCGGCGCATGAGCGGCGCGCACGCGATCGTCGAGGTGGGAGACGGCCGGGTGTATTGCTGCGCCGTGAGCCGAGTTCTCCGCACCATCGCGATCGAAGCACGCAGCGCGGTCGTGGCCGGCGACCGCGTGCAGTTTCGGCTCACGGACGGGGCGGTCTCGGGGCCCGATATTCGCGAGCCGCAGGGGATGATCGAGCGGGTCGAGGCCCGCGGCGGGCTGCTCACGCGCGGCTACCGCGGCCGCGAGCAGGTGATCGCCGCGAACGTGGACCGGGCGCTCATCGTCAGCGCGCTTATCGAGCCCGGTCTGAAGCCGAACCTGATCGATCGCTACATCGTGGCCGCCGAGCACGGCGGCATCCGGCCGATGGTCTGCCTGAACAAGGCGGACCTTGTACCGCTCGAGCTGTTCCAGCCGTTCATCGGCCTCTACAGCCAGCTCGGTTACGACGTGGTCGTGACCAGTGCGACAACCGGCCTGGGGCTGCATCGGCTACGCATGCTCTTGCGCGATCGCGCCACCGTGCTGGTCGGGCAGAGTGGCGTGGGGAAGTCGTCGCTGCTCAACGCGATGGAGCCGGGCCTGAAGCTGCGCGTCCGGGAGGTGAGCCAGGCCACCCTGCACGGCCGGCACACGACCACGGTCGCCGAGCTGTTTCGGCTCGCCGCCGGCGGCTGGGTCGTCGACACGCCGGGCGTCCGGCAGCTTGAGCTGTGGGGTATCCTGCCGGGAGAGCTGGAGGGGCTGTTCGTTGAGTTCCGTGCCTACGTGCCCTGCTGCCGTTTCCCGAGCTGCACGCACCGCCACGAAGAGTCCTGCGCAGTGAAAGCGGCCGTGGCCGTTGGTGAGATCGACGCCGGGCGCTACGAGCGGTATGTCCATCTGTTCGAGGGAGACACGCCGGCTTGACCGGGCGGCCGGTGCGTGCCAAGATGGCTGCCCGTCTCGGCGGGCGAACCCCTTCGAAGCGAGCGGATCCGCGGGGCGGGAGCGGCGCGCGCGTGTGGGAAGACCCGGGGCGTGCCAGTCGCGAAGCCCTGCCCGTTCGCTGCGCCAACGCGTTTAGGTTTCAGGCGAAAGGAACGAGCGGATGTCGACGGAGAACCAGCGAGTGCTCAAGCGGCGGCGTCATCGGCGCGCGAAGATCCGGAAGCTCCTGATTCGTCTGGAAAAGCCGACCGACGGACGCGACCGCGCGAAGACGATCGAGAAACTTTGGCGAATCAATCCGTCTGTCCTGCCCGCCGACGCGCTCGAGAAGCGGTGAGCCAGCTCATGCGGGAGAGGGGGCGGGATTCAGAAGACCCGGGATGAACGGAAATCGCACTAGGCTGTTGCGGCGGCTGCTTCGGCGGCCTGGCGGACGTGCTCGAACGTAAACCTATCAGCGCGGTAATCAATCCGTACCAGCTCGGTGCCAGTGTGCCGGCCTTCGAGCAGGTCGGCGGCGAGCGGATTCATGATACGGTGCTCGATCACCCGCTTGAGCGGGCGGGCGCCGTAGACTGGGTCGAAGCCCTCCTCAGCCAGGCGCTGCTTGGCCGCTTCGGTCATCTCGATGCGGATGCCGGATTCCGTCAGCTGTTTCTGGATGCGCTGGAGCTGGATATCGACGATCTGGCGCAGCTGTTCGCGGTCGAGCGCGTGGAACAGGATGACTTCGTCGATGCGGTTGAGGAACTCGGGCAGGAAGTGTGCTCGTAGCGTGTCCATGACCCGGTCATGCACCTTGGCGTCGCTCGCGTCCTCGGCCTCCGCTTTGCTTCCCCCGGCGGCTCTGCGCTCCTGGGCCGCGGCGGCGATGAACTGGCTGCCGATGTTCGACGTCATGATGATGACGGTGTTCTTGAAATCGACGGTGCGTCCC
>JBGPMX010000267.1:0-6867 GCA_041487215.1 Planctomycetia bacterium
ATTGACGCCGACCTGCGAGCGATCGACGAACAGCTCGAGCTCTACGCCCTGCGCGCACCCATCGCCGGCCGGCTCGGCATCCTCGAGGTCGTCGTTGGCCAGACCCTATCGCCTGGCACGCCGATCGCCGAAGTCGTCGATCTCGATGATATCGATGTGCTCGCGTTTGCGCCCCCGCACACGGTCGCCGCGTTGGCCATGGGCCAGGAGGTGCGGCTGGTGGCCGGTCCGCCGCAGCCGGCGGCCGCGACCAGCGCCCGCGGCAAGCTGGTCTTCATCGCCAGCGAGGCTCAAAGCGACACCGGCTCGTACGCCGTCAAGGTGCGGTTCCCGAACCGGGACCTGGGGCTACGCGGCAACCGCGTCGTCCACGTCCAGGTCCTGACGCAACCGGAAAAGGAACGCTTGACCATCCCGGACGCAGCGCTGCTCGAGGACCAGGAGCCACCGGCCGTGGTGCTGGTCGAGTCGCTCGCGGCGGAGACGGACAGCAAAGGCAACGAGGAAACCGTCGGGACGGTGCACCGCGTGCAGGCCGAACTCGGCGTGCGCGATCGCGACCGTCACATCGCCGAAGTGCTTGGTCTGCGAGACCCCGAGACGCACGCCGCCGCCAACCCCGAGCAGGCCTGGTTCGCGGTCGCGGGAAGCCACGGGCTGGAGAACGGCGACCGGGTCCGTCTGGTGACCGAGCACGAAGCGGAGCAGGAACCGCAGGGGTCGAAAAGCGAATGAATGCGGACACCGATCGTCCAGCCACGGCCCGGCGGCGCAATCTCTTGGGGCTGAGGCAGAGGCACGCCAGCGGCACGCGGACGGCCCACCCGGCGTGCGGGAACACAGTCTCTTCTGCGCCATGCTGAACCTTGCTGCCCGAGCACGTCCCTATTTCGGCGCCGTCGTGGTCGGCGTGCTGTCGCTCAGCGTCGCCGGAGCGTACTGCGCCACGCGCATGCCGAGCGGCATCTACCCCGAGGTCGCCTTTCCACGCCTCGCCGTGGTGGCCCGCAAGCCCGGCCTGGCGGTGCCGAACATGGAGGTGGAGGTTACCCAGCCGCTCGAACGGGCGGTGAGCACGGTGATCGGCGTCTCCCAGGTCCGCTCCAAGACCATCCGCGGCGGCAGCGAGCTATCGATCGACTTCAGCCCCGGCACGGACATGCGCCGGGCCGAGCAACTCACCTGGAACCGCATCGGAGCCGCACGCTCCCAGCTGCCCGCCGAGCTGGACCTGAACGTCGAGCAGATGACCCCGTCGGTCTCGCCGATCATGTCGCTGGTCCTCATCGGCGGCGACAGCTCCAGCCAGCTGCGCGACTACGCATTCTACGAGCTGGCGCCGCTCATCAAGAACGTGCCGGACGTGCTTTACGCCAATGTGGCGGGCGGGGACGTGCGCGAGATCGAGGTCGAGCCGCGTCCCGATGACCTGCTGGCCGCCGGGCTCTCGGCGGCGGACCTGGCCGACGCCATCGGCAGGGTGCACCGCCTGGAACCGGTCGGCCGCATCGAGACGCCGCCGTTCGCCTTCCAGATCCTGGTCAACACCCAGGCCGAGACGGCGCGCCAGATCGAGCAGCTGGTGGTCGCGACGCGCAACCACCAGCCGCTCCGCGTGCGCGACCTCGCCGACGTGCGGGTGGGCCACCAGGACCGGGTGATGTCCGTTGGCTATGCCGGGCGGGACGCCGTGGTGATCAGCGTGTTCCGCAGGCTGGGCGGCAACACGGTGGACGTCTCCCGCAACATCCGCGCACTGCTCGAGAAACAGCCGCTCCCGCGCAACATCCGGGCACGGGTCGTCTACGATCAGGCGGTGTTCGTCCAGACGGCGGTGGCCAACGTGCGCGATGCGATCTTGGTCGGCGGCATATTCAGCGTCGTGATCCTGCTCGGGTTCCTGCGCAGCTGGCGCGCCACGATCATCTCGGCCCTGGCCATTCCGACCACGCTCGCGATCACCTTCCTTATCCTGTACTGGACCGGCGAGACGCTCAACCTGATGTCGCTGGGCGGGCTGGCCGTCGCCATCGGTCTGGTCATCGATGACACGGTGGTGGTGATCGAGAACATCGCTCGGCACCTCCATGAGTCGGGGCAGGGGAGCGACCCAGTGGACGCGGGCTCCGCGGAGATCACCGGCGCGGTCGTGGGCTCGACCCTGACCACGGTTCTGGTATTCGTTCCGCTCGCGTTTATCGTGGGAGTCTATGGGCAGTTCTTCGCGTCTCTAAGCTGGTCCCTGGCGACGGCGGTGTTGGTGTCGATGGTCATCAGCCTGACGCTGGTCCCCGTGCTGGCGGCGCGGTTTCTGGCGGGCAAGCCCATGCCGCAGCCTGGCCGGGTGTACCGATTCACGGCCGACGCTTATGAAGCGGTGCTGAGCCTGGCGCTGCGTTTCCCATGGACCACGCTGGCGCTCTCCGCCGGAGTCCTGCTCGTCGGCGTTGTCCTGTACTTTGCCGTGCCGACCGGTCTCATGCCGGCGATGGACGAGGGAGCGTTCACCGTGGACTACTGGGCCCCGTCCGGCACATCGCTCGAGGCGACCGAAGCGATGGCCCGAGAGATCGAAGGCATCCTCTCGGACAACCCCGACGTGGATGCCTATGTGCGCCGCACCGGATCGGAGATGGGACTGTTCGCCACCCAGACGCACCGCGGCGACATCCAGGTCGTGCTGCGGCCAGCCGGGCACGAATTCCCCGGCCCGTGGCGCAAGCCGGTCCGCCCGGAGCTCGACGAAATCGCCGCCGCGCTCGCGGCCGAGCACGGCAAGGAGACCGTGCGCGCGCAGTACCGCCGCCGACCCGCCGATAAGGTCATGGACGAAGTCGAGGGCGAGATCAAGGAGAGCTTCGCCGAGCACCAGCTCAAGGTGGAGCTGATCCAGATCATGCAGGACGAACTCGGCGATCTCTCGGGCGCCAACAAGCCGGTCGAGGTGAAGCTGTTCGGGCCGGATTACGCCGAGCTGCGGCGGCTCGCCAGCGAGGTTGGCAACCTGCTCGAAACGAAGGGACACGGCAAGGGTCTGCGCGAGGTGAACAGCAACGTGTTCGCCGGCAATCCGGACCTGATGATTCGGGTGGCCGGTGCGCGCGCCGCGCACGCCGGACTCACGGCCGAGGCGGTCGAGCGGCAGCTCACCGCCATGTACCTGGGCCAGGTCGCCACGCGGGTGCGGGAGTCGGCGGTGCGGCTCACGGACGTGCGGGTCCGTTACGCGGACGCGCTGCGGTTCGGCTCCGGCCGCTTCGACCCGCAACGGCTGCTTGGGCAGTGGATCGTGCTGCCGGATGACCCGACTGCGGCCGTGGCCGCGGCACGGCTCGACAGGCTGGCGGGGCCGACCCGCGCCGTCCCGCTCGCCGCGCTCGCCGACGTCGATCGCGTGCGCAGCCCGGACGAGCAATGGCGCGAGAACCAGCAGCCGGCGATTTTCGTCACGGCCGACCTGGACGAAGAGGAGGCGGGGCTCAACGAGGTGGTTTCCAACATCCGGCGCTGGATGGCCGCGGATGTCCGCATGCCCGCCGGCTATCGCTGGGAACTCGGCGGGCATTACGTCCAGCAGCAGGACGCGTTCGCCAGCCTGCTCCTGTGCATGGTGGTCGCGGTCTTTCTGGTGTTCCTCATGCTCGCGTTCCAGTTCCGCTCCGTGGCGCTGCCGCTCGTCGTGTTCATGACGCAGCCCCTGTCACTCGTGAGCGGCCTGTTCGCGCTGTGGCTGACCGGCACACCCTTGAACATCTCGAGCTTCATGGGCGCCATCCTGCTCATTGGCCTGGATATGAAGAACGGCATCATCCTGGTCGAGTACATCCAGCAGCTGCTCGGGCGGGGGATGAAGCTGCGTGAAGCGCTGGTGCAGGCCGGGCGCACTCGGTTCCGGCCGATTCTGATGACGAGCCTGGCGGCGATCCTCGGACTCTTCCCGCTCGCGCTCGGCATCGGGCCCGGCGCGCAGATGCAGCAACCGCTTGCCATCATGGTGATCGGCGGCCTGACGGCGAACATGCTGTTCACGCGTGCCATCATCCCGGTGGGTTATCTGGTGCTCGAGCGCGGGCGGAAAATCGCCCCGCCCGCTGCCGCTGTCTAGCGCTCCGTCACTCTTTCGCTGGACAGGTGAAGGCGTGTCATCCTGAGTAGAGCGAGGAACGGGGGCGTACAAAGGGGACGGGGGGCGTACAAAGGGGACGGGAGTCATTGTTCTGGATGGGTGCGCGGGCGGCCGCGCGGGCGCACCGTCGATTCCAGCCCCAGTCGCTTGATGATGCGCTTGCACCACGTCTCCGTTCCGAACGGCTGACCGCGCGCCACCGAGCGTCGCAGCGCTTCGAGTTCCCGCTTCGTCTCCGCGCGATTCACGCGGCGCAGCCAGTCGCCCGGTCGTGCGATGGGCCAATCCGTGAGGACTGCTCGGCTATCCGAGCCGCCGCGATAGAAACGCCACAGGCTCGACCAAGGCCAATCCGCCGCCGATGCGACCAGGTTGGCGCGCCTTGCATTCCGCTCGACGTAGCGCAGCACCGTATAAAGGTGCTCGTCGGATTCTGCCGGGAACGACTTGAAACGACCCTGGTAGAGATGCCCCGTCCCCGCGGTGTGATGATGCGCATGCCAGCGCTGGGTGTGCGTGGCCGTGAGCCAACGAAAGAACTCCGACACTTGCCGATCCGCCCCGTGCCTCGGCCAGACGACCATGTGCCAGTGATTGGGCATGACACAGTACCCGAGCAGCCGAAGCGGATGGCTCTCCTGCGCTTCCTCGAGCACACGTTCGAACGCGACGTAGTCCGCTTCCTTGCGGAAGATCGGCTGCCGGCCGTTCGACCGGTTCAGCACGTGGTACACCAGACCGCCTGCGATGGAGCGCGCACGCCGTGGCATGCCGCCAGATTAGCGCCAAGCCTCGGGGTTGTCAAGACAAAGACTCCCGTCCCCTTTTAATTCCGAAGTTGACGAGGTGCGCAGTCATGAAACATCAGCCAGAGAACCCTATCTAGGCTGGCACGTTTACTTAAGCGACAGGCGATTCTCGAAGATCGGGCGAAATCTGCCGTCGTCCATAATCGTGCGTCGGGTAGCGAATACTGGGCGATTATACTCGGCAGTGGAGAAGAGCAACGACGATCTCTCGCCGCAGCGAGTGGAAGCAGTTTTCAGACTCGGCAAATTGCTCGGAATGTCCGGCGACGGAAACGGGGCCCGGTCTTGATTTCCGGTCTTCGACGTTTTAAGTGGGTGAAGGGATGAGGTTGAGGCCAGCGCAGTGAAAGTAGATCGCATTGCGGAAGTTGTCGAAGTTGCGAAAGCCGCGCGCGGCGGTCTGGTCCAGGAACGACTCGAAGGAACGACTCGAGACACCCACCTTTTTGCGGCAAGCTGAGGGCGACTGGCGGGGATGCCAATATCCCCGTACCCTTTCTGCGCAAACACCGCAGATTTACGGAGCGACTGTCCCGCCGCGATTCTCCCGCTCTCCGCAGGGCTATCCGCCTAAACCGCGCAGATTTCCGCAAAAAGGTGGGTGTCTTTAATCTTTGCGCAACAGAGAAGAGGAACCGGTACCGTCGGGAGCACCAGGTCGCGATTCCACCCACTTGAAAGTCCGAAGACCCTAATCTTTTCAGAAGTCTCCACGTCCCAGACGTGCACTGACCCGTTCGCGGACGCACGGAGCAACCGACCATCAGCGGAGAGCCCGAGGTCATCAACCGGGCCCCGGAGCTGTGCAAGCTGCTGACACGCGGGCTTCGTCCCCACGCTCCAGCGATTCACGGAGCCATCGCCCAAGCCGGTGAAGAGAGTCTCGGCAGAATCAAAGAGGAGCGATACGACGCGTCCGCTGCTTGGATCCCGGGCCTCGGCGCGGAGCATGGCCATCACGAGAGCACACAAGCCAGCGGCCATGCCAACGAGGCACGCCAGGTGTGTGAGGGTATAGCGCAGACGCATATCGGCGCGGCCGCCTACCGTGGGACAACCATCGCAACGCGAGCGGCAAGCGCCCGGTCCGGTCGCGTTGCGCTATTCAGTATGGAACGAGAAGCTCGGGATCTGCACGCTGATGGAAGCGTCGGTGGCTCCGCTCCTCGAGCGTCCGGAGGTTCGGCTCCACATGCTACTCAGGGGGCGTACAAAGGGGACGGGGGGCGTACAAAGGGGACGGGAGTCATTGTTCTGGATGGGTGCGCGGGCGGCCGCGCGGGCGCACCGTCGATTCCAGCCCCAGTCGCTTGATGACGCGCTTGCACCACGTCTCCGTTCCGAACGGCTGACCGCGCGCCACCGAGCGCCGCAGCGCTTCGAGTTCCCGCTTCGTCTCCGCGCGATTCACGCGGCGCAGCCAGTCGCCCCGTCGTGCGATGGGCCAATCCGTGAGCACTGCTCGGCTATCCGAGCCGCCGGCGGAACAAAGGGGGACGGGAGTCGTTGTGCGACGTGGAGCACCCGTCAGGCGGGCTCTCAATAGCGTGAGTGGGCTTGCTCGGGCGCCCCAAGGGCCGAATCGTGGACCGCCAGTCCCCATCGCTTGGTGATCCGTTCGCACCACGACTGGCTGCCGAATGGCTGGCCACGTTGCACTAGCCTCTCCAACGGTCGATCCTGTCAGGCAAGGGGTCACCGCCATCACCCTCTCCCCCGCATGATCTATGAGCGCGGGGCGAGGCGACCGCGCGATCAAGCAAGCAGCGAGATCCTTCGCCTGCTCGTTCCTCGCTTGGCTCAGGATGACAACCTGCCACCCACTGTGCCCTCTGCTGCGCATGATCCATGAGCGCGGGGGCGAGGGGACCGCGCCATAAGGAAGCAGCGAGATCCTTCGCCTGCTCGTTCCTCGCTTGGCTCAGGGTGACA
>JBGPMX010000268.1:0-6857 GCA_041487215.1 Planctomycetia bacterium
CTCGGCGACCACGAAGCGGAGCCGGTAGCCGTCGCGCTCGGCGGCTTCGAAGTGATAGAAGCCGTAGTGCGGGCGCTCGGACCGGAAGCCGGCAATGCCGCAGAGGTCCACCGCCGCGTCGCCGCGGCTCATCCGCGTGGCGAGCCAGTCTGCCGCCTCGAGGTGCGCCGCGCGCACGTGGTGCATCGGGCGAGCCATGGCCGGGACGCAAGCGACCAGCGCGAGCAGCATGGCCCCGAGCGCGTAGGCACGGCGCAGCGGCGGCATCGTGCCTGCGCCGACCGGATCGGCCGCCTCCGCACGCCGCTCGGCCGCGCCTCCACCCCATGCCAGCTCCGCCGCTGCCTGCGGCGCGCCGCCGTCGCGTGCCGAGCCAGATCCGCACGGCGACGCCACGACGACGGGCAAGCGGGCGGCGCAGCGCGCCGGACGGCGCAGGTGCTCCCACGCCGACGCCAGATGATAAGCGAGCACGAACACGCCGGCGGCGCTCCAGAAGATGGTGAGCAAAAACGGCGTCATCACGTGCCGGTGCGACACGTAGCCGGACTTGAGCGAGACGACGACCAGGCCAGCGAGCGAGCCGGTCACGACGAACAGCGCGAGCAGCATGGCCGGGCGGCCCCAACGGCGGCGCCACGTCGCGACCAGCCCCAGGATGGCCAACCAATCGAACGCGCGCATGTTCGCCTGATCGAAGTCCAAGGCCAGATCGGCAAGCGCGGCCCCCAGCGGACGAGCGTGTGGCGTCGCCAGCTGGCCCGTCAGCCTCTTCCACGTTTGCTTGGCACTCAGGCCCCCCTTGAGCACGCAGTAAGGGCCCACCATAAACAGCACGCTCGCCAACACCGTCGAGAACGCCGCGATCCGTTCACGACGCGACCAGCGCCAGCGCGGCATCCACTGCGCAACCGCCAGGAACAAGAGCGATGCGACGCCGACCATCAAGCCCTCCGGGCGCGTCCAGTACGCCAGCCCCGATGCGATCGCGCAGGGGGCCGTCAGCCAGGCGCGGCGGTGCTGCACGGCCACCGCGGCGCAGCAGACTGCCGACACCGCGAAGAGCATGTATGTGGAATCGCTCAGACAGTCGCAGCTGATCCGCAGCGGGACCGGCAGCAGGCTCACCAGCGCGGCCGCCCAGAACGCGACCACCCGGTTGAACAACTCCTTGCCCAGATAGTAAAGCGGGACGAGCAGCAAGAGCCCTGCCAGAGCGGACGCGATCTGGCCGCTGAGCTCCCACGTGGCCGGTCCGGACCAGGCCCCGACAGCGCGCAGCGGCCAGGAAACGCAGAGCAACCAGGCCGGGTACAGTGGGTGCTGTTCCATGCCGCGCAGCGCGCCCAGCAGCGGGCCGCGCTCGAGCGACTGCGCCAGCGCGATAAAGCCGTACCCGTCCGGCGCCACTGTCACCGCGTGCGCGATCGTCCACGCCTTGACGCAAAACGCGATCAGGGCGAGAATCAGCAGCGCCCTTCGGTCGCTGCGCGGAGCGAGATCGGCCGGAATGACAGCGTTCAGGCGGGAATCAGGGATCGCGCGGGTTTCCAATCGGTACGCCTCGTTCCTGGCGCCGCAACACATCACGATCCGCACGTCCCGTCCATTCGGACGCAGGGCGAGCAGCCTGTTGAAGAAGTCGTAGCTAAACTCGCCAGAGTTCAGAAGAGTCTGCGTTCGGTGCTTGGGAAGCTAACGGGATGGGCTCTTTCTAATATATCGGCGCGAGCCCGCCAGTCTCTTCAGGCCGCACAACACCACCCGATGAAAGACCGGAACATCTTGCGCACCAAGGACTGCGATCGGACTGTGCTGCCACTCAACCATCCCGGCCTGCGAGCCGATGAAGAGTGGGGTGTCCGAATCCCCGTTTCGGCGCGAGCCTTGGCAATACAGGAATAATGGGAAATCCCAGCAAGCTGGCGCATCGGTTGTCGGTCGTGATCCCGACGTACAACGGGCTCGCCGTGCTCGCGCCGTGCCTCCGCTCGGTCGAGCGCTACGCACCGAACGGCACCGAGATCATCGTAGTGGATGACGGGTCGCGCGATGGCACGCTCGACTGGCTGCGGCGCACGCATCCGGCGGTACGTGTGGTCGCCTTCGAGCAGAACCGCGGTTTTTGCGCCGCGGTAAACGCGGGGATCCGTGCGGCGCGGGCGCCGGTGATCGAGACGCTGAACAACGACACCGTGGTGGCCCCCGGCTGGGCCGACCACCCCCTTGAGCTGTTCCGTGAGCCCGAGGTGGGCAGTGTGGCCCCGCTGGTCTGGCTCGCGCGCGGCGAAGGGCTGATCGACAGCGCGGGCGACGAGTACCACATTTCCGGCTGGGCGCTGAACCGCGCTCACTTCGAGCCGTTTACGCCCGAGCTCTCGACGCCGCGTGAAGTCTTCGGCACCTGCGCGTCGGCCGGATTCTACCGCCGCGAGGCCGTGCTGCGTGCCGGCGGGTTCCCCGAGCACTTCAGCGCTTACTACGACGACGTCGATCTCGCGTTCCGGCTGCGCTGGAGCGGCTACCGCTGCGTGTACACGCCGCGCTCGCAGGTCTTCCACCGGCTGAACTACTCGCACAACCACAAAGATCCGTCGCTCATCCACCGGCTGGCCCTGAACGAGGAGCGGGTGTTCTGGACCGATCTGCCGAACGTGCTGCGGCGGCACGGATTGCTGCTTCACGCGATGTTCGTGGCTTACACGGCGATGACGCGGGCCGTGCGCCGCGACAACTTCTGGCCGTATCTGAGGGGCAAGCTGGCGGTGATGTCCGAGCGGGGCCAGATCCGGCGACAGCGCGCGTGCCTGGATCGGCTGCGTGCCGAGGCAGCTGGCCCGGTGCGGTTTCCGGTCACCACCGGGTCAGGTCAGCTCGCGGCGCGGTTCCTCCGGGGACTGATGTCGTTTCTAGGGATGCGCCGCGCGCTCGGCGCAAGCGTCACGGCCAAGACGCCCGCGGCTCCCGCCGCGTGGACCACGAACCCGGCCGACTCCCCGCCCCCCGGCATAGCCGCCTGACGCCCATTTCTGGTTCATCCGGATCTAGCGTGCGCGGCGTAGCGCAAGCGAAGGAAGGTCGCCCCTTGCTCCCCCCGCCCCTCACCCCCGCAGGCAGCGTGCGGTCGGATGGGCACCGTTGCTCGGTGTATGATTCTCCGCGATGCTCTGTGCTCTCGGCGGTTTGGTTTTCTTCTTTTCCAGGGGTGCCCCTTCACCCCGCTCGGGCGAGCGGCCGTCGTCCCGCGCTGCCGCAGAGCACCTGCGCGAAATACGCCTCGTACTGCGCCACGATGCCATCGATGCGGAACCGTCGGCCATGCTCGAGAAAGGACCGGTGGATCTCGAGACGCGTCTCGAATGACAGCAGGTCCCGCAGCGCCGCCTGGAGCCCGGCCTCATCGCGGAAGAACCGCACGAATCCGTTGTCCGTCTCGTGGTACGACGCCTCGGCATCGTGCACCACGCACGGGACGCCGGCGGCGAAGAAGTTGGCCAGCTTCACGTTGGATTTGTAGCGCGTGGCCATGAGGGTGCCGTGCGCGCCGCCGCGCGCGGCAAACCCGATGTCGATCTCCGACAGCGACGCGGGATTCACCACGAACTCCAGACCGTGCCGGTGGCATGCGTGCGCGATCGCCGACTGCCACGGACCAAGATAGCCCGGAACGCCCTCGTAGCCGACCTTCTCCGGTCGCTGCCGGATCCGGATCGGTCGCAAGTCCGGTTTGTGGTGGTGGTAGATCGTCGTGGGTAAGGGAACCAGGTGTCTTAGATCTCCTTCCATGGCGCGGTTGGGAAAGATGACCCCGTGCACCGGAAGGTCGCGGAGCAGGGCGGTGAAGCAGGCGATCACGGCGTCCCGCGTGGAGTGTCGGAGCCCGTCCTCCGGCTGCTTCCACGGGTCGACCACGTCGTACACCACGCGCTTGCCCGCCGCGCGGAGCCGTTCGGCGGTCTCGCGATGGAATCGCTTGACGATGCAGAAAAGGTCGTGGCGGTCGATGTCCGCCTGGGTCAGGTTCTTGGTGGCAAGCGCCGTCCAGCCCGGCCGGGCCGCGGCGATCTGCTCGGCGCGCATCTGCCAGGAGCCGGAGATGCCGTCCCCGAGAAAGCAGACGCGTGACCCCTGCGGCGCACGCGTAGCCGAACGACCGAAAGGAACGAGACGCGCAAACCAACCTGGCATCGCAACACCCTCCCTGGCCCTGATGCCGCTCAGATCGTAATCAGCTGGCCGCCGTCCGGCCCGACGTCCTTGACCGTGTCGAACATGTCGGCGATGAGCAGGTCGAAGCCGGCGTCGCCGAAGAGCTGATCCACGCCGTCGCCGCCGATGAGCGAATCGTTGCCGTTGTCGCCGTGCAGCACGTCGTTGCCGAGTCCGCCGTTCAGGGCGTCGGCGCCGTCCTGCCCGAACAGGACGTCATTGCCGGTGCCACCCTGGAGCGAGTCGTCTCCGGTGCCGCCGACCAGCGTGTCATCGTCCTCTTCGCCCTGGAGCAGGTCCGCCCCCTTGCCCCCGAAGAGGAAATCATTGTCTACACCGCCGGACAGCGTATCGCTGCCGCCTCCGCCCAGCAGGGAGTCGTTCCCCGCGCCCCCCAGGAGCTCATCGTTCCCGCCCCTGCCGCGCAAATTGTCGTCGCCATCGCCTCCGACGAGGTGGTCGTTGCCGCCACCGCTGTTCAGGTTGTCGTTGCCGGCGCCACCGAGCAGCGTGTCGTTCCCCTGGAGGCCGGAGAGCGTGTCGTTGCCATCGCCGCCGTCGAGCACGTCCGCCGCGGGGCCGCCAATCAGGACGTCGTTGCCGGCCTGGCCGACGAGCGTTACCGGGCCCGTCGCAAAGCCGGACGCGTCGATCGTGTCACTCCCCGCGCCCCCGGTGAGGATCGCCTCCTCGATGCTGACCAGCGTGTCGGTGCCACGGCCGCGCAGCGTGCCGCCGCCCAGCGATTGCAGCCCGCTCGTGGTTTGGACCACGCGGTCGGTGCCGTCGCCCCCGATGATGAGGTCGCTGCCCGCGGCACCGAGCAGGGTGTCATCCCCCCCCTGGCCTCGCAGGGTAACCGATCCCGAGAACCCCTCGGCGTTGAGCCTATCATTCCCCTCGCCGCCCGTCAGCACCGCCTCCTCGATGCCGCTCAGCGTGTCGGTGCTCACCGTCTTCAAAGACGAATCGTTCAGGGTGATGTCACCCGAGAAGGTCTGCACCACGCGGTCGATGCCGCTGCCGCCGACGAGCAGATCGGTCCCGCTGCCGCCGAGCAGGGTATCGTTGCCGCCGGCCCCGTCGAGCGTCACCGAGCCGCTTGAAAAGCCAGACGCGTTCAGGAAATTGTTCCCCGGTCCACCCGTGAGCAAGACCTGCTCGATGCTGTTGATCCGGTCAAACCCCATGCCGGTCACCGAGCTGTCGTTCACCACCTGGTTGCCGTCGATGGTCAGAACCAGCCGGTCGGCACCGGGGCCCCCCGCGAGCACGTCGTCGCCGGATCCACCGAGCAGCGTGTCGTCGCCGGGCCCGCCGTCGAGCGTCACCCGCCCGGAGAACCCCGCGGCGTTGAGGTGGTTGTTGCCGGGCCCGCCGGTCAGTGCCGCCTCTTCGATCCCGCTCAGCGGATCGGTGCCCTGCCCCATCAGGAAGGTGTCGTTTAGCACCTGGTCTCCGTCGGTGCTCTGCACCACGCGGTCGGTGCCGATCCCGCCGGCGAGCACGTCGTTCCCCTCGCCGCCGGCGAGCGTATCGTTGCCGGCGCCGCCGAAGAGGGAATCGTCGCCCGGCCCGCCGTTCAGGCTGTCGTTCCCGGCGCCGCCATCCACCGAATCCGCGCCGCCATTCGCAACGACGTTGTCGTCGCCGTCCCCGCCCAGAATCGAATCCGCGTCGCTGCCGCCGATCAGAAGATCGTTCCCCGCTCCCCCGTTGATCGTGTTCGCGCCCGAATTGTCGCTGATCGTGTCCTCGCCGTCCCCGCCCAGCAGAAAGTCCGGCCCGAGGCCGCCATCGATCACGTCGTTGCCGTCCCCGCCATCGAGCGTATCGACTTGGGTCGTGCAGGCGGGCACGGTGCAAGCGGTGTCGCGCACGTTGTCATTGCCCGCGCCGCCGAATACGCTATCGGTTCCCGGCCCCCCTTCGAGTTGATCGTTGCCGCTCCCACCCACCAGCACGTCGTTGCCCGCTCCGCCGTCCATCGTGACGCTTGCGGACACGTTCGCGGCATTGAACCGGTCGTTGCCCGCCCCGCCCGTGAGGCTCGCCGGGATAAACACTACCGGGGAAACGAACTGCACCACATCCCCTCCGGTATCGCCCGTGCCGTCGTAAGTGATGCGCTGGGTAGCCGCCAGGGTCGCTCCGGCGACGTTCGCCAGGTTGACGTTGATCGTGCCGTCGTTGTCGAAATCACTGATCGTAATCAGGTCCGCGGTGACGCCACCGGTATCATTGCTCACGATGCGCAGCGACTGCGTGCCGGCGTCGAAGGAAGCCGTGACCGATGGGACCAGGCGGAACTCGAGGCATTGCACCGTCAGACGTGCTTTCGAAAGTTGCCTGCGCGAGCGCGTCCAGCGAGCCTTCCGCCGGAGAGAGTTAGACATGAGGAGCCCTTCCAATCTGCTGTTTCCGACTCTAAGTCAACCTAGCCTACCCAGACTGACACCACTGTCAAGCAAGCCGGCCTCGGGGCTGCCCCGTCCGAGGCCATTGTTTTTCCTGCACTTCGGACACCCGATCCCGATCATACGCTCCATGATCGGGACTGCAAAATCCCAGGGGGTCTGGGGGACTGGTCCCCCAGAGATTCCCCACGAGCCCGAACCCCCACGATGCGCACGCTCTTTCCGGATGAA
>JBGPMX010000269.1:0-6855 GCA_041487215.1 Planctomycetia bacterium
CGGTATTTCCTGCGGGCGTGCTCGCTGCCGCGATCGCGCCGCGCGCCCCCGCGCGGCGTAGCACGGCTCGGGCCTTGGCCGCCGGTCGCGGGGCGGCCGTGTCGCCGCTTTGCTGCATGGCGGGAGTGGCCGGGGTGGCGCTGGGCGAAGATAGGGCGGGCGTGGCGGCAGGATCGGCCGGCGCGACCGAGCCGGTCGTCGCCGCGCCCTCGGGCGCACCCGACCCGGTGCTCCCCGCGACGGCTGTGTGCTGCGGGTCGACTCGGGCACCGATCTCCCCGTGCCCTTCCGCAAGAACAGGATCGCCGGGCACGTTCGCCCGAAGTGAACTGCCGGCTCCCGGTTGCTGCTCCGTCCGAGCGGCGGCTGGCTCTCGTTCGGCCGGTGTCGCGGGGTGCGTCGCTCCCGGTGCATTCCGCGCCGGGGCTTCCGCCGGGCTATCCGACCCGCGGCGAAACGTTGCGGCCTCGTTTGCCATGCCGGCCGGGCGCCGAGTGCTCGGCGCGTCGACGACCAGGCCGCCGCGCTTGCGTGGTGATGAGGATGCGGCGTGACCGGCCGAGCTCGCCGCGTGCGGCGAGGACTCCGTGCGGGGCGTCGCCGCGCTCACCGGTGCAGCGGCCGTCGGGGCAGGGGGGATCGCTGTGTCTACGGCCGCTCGCTCGGAATGCATCGCGCCGGCTCGGGCGCGACTGGTGCCGTCGCCGGAAGCGGGCGGGAGCGGTTTGTCTTTCCCTTCGTTGCAACTCGGCGCGCTCGTCGTGCGTTGCGACCGCCGCCGCCGCGGCACGGACGGCGCGGAGTCCGAACCGCCGGGGTCCATCGCCTCGCCCGCGTCCGCTATCGCTGCGGTCGGTCGTGCCGCGGCGCAGGTCGTCGCCGAGCCGGCGTAATCTCGCACGATGCCGAACGATCGCTGGGTGCGGGAAGGTGAAAGCCGCGGCGTGTTTGCTGGCAGCTCTTGGTTCGGCCGGCGCCGCGCGTTGGAAGCCGGTGGAGCCGGCTGAGATTCCGCGAACGTTGGCGGGCCGCACCGCTCGGCCGGCAGCTCGCTCATATCGGCGAAGCGCCCGCTCGATAGAACCACGTCGCAGCCGGTGGTCTTGCGAGCGCCCGCCGGCATCCCAGAGCCGACCGGTCGCGCCGTGCTGGACGACGCCCCCGGCGTGTGCGCGGCGACTGCAGCGGCGCTGAAGGACGTGGGCTGCGCGGGGACCGGCACCTCTTCCGGCTCGGGTGGTTGCCGATTCGCGGGCGCGACCCGCGGCGGCGGCTCGCCCACGGTGAGCATCTCGCTCGCCGCCGCCTGGTCGTCGAACTCGATCGACTCGACGCGTTCGAGCAGATCGCCCAGCCGCTTCATCTGCTCGTCCAGGTCTCGGCGGACTCGATCCGAGACGCACGCGCTCGGGCCGGGTAGGGCGGCATCACCGGCCGGCGGCTGATCCGGGCGCGCACCCGGCGGTTCGCCGGCCGACGCATCGGCCTCAGACTTCGTGAGCAGCGTAGAAAACCGAAACATGCGCGTCCCGTTCCACGGCCCTCGGGCTACACCACGAGCGACATGGGCTGCAGCGTTGTGTCCGGCGTCAGCTCCTTGTACACCGACTCGATCACCCCGCCGGTCACCTGCGCCATCTCCTCGCTCGACGCGGCCAGCAACGCCAGGTCACAGAGCCGGTTGATCTGGCGCGGCACGCCGCCGGTGAGCCCGAAGATCCTGCTCAGCGCGTCGCGCGTGAAAGCGGGTTCGGCGCGGCCGGCCCAGTTGGTGAGGTGCGTGATGTACCGCGCCGTCTCCGGTTCCGTGAACGGCTCGATGTGCACGCCCAGATCCACCCACTCGATAACGTCCGTGCGCGCGTTGCGCATCAGCTCCGGGCGCGCGGCGAGCACCACGGTCAGCCGCGCCGCCGGGTCCGGGTCCAGGTGGTAGAGCAGGTGCAGGGCGCGAAGGTGGCTGGGGTCTTCGGACAAGAGCTGCGCCTGATCGACCACGATGACCGTCTGGCTCTCTTGCGTGCGATTGGCCACGACGTGGTCGCGCAGCAGGCGCCAGAGCGCTGCTTCGCCCGCCGCGGGATCGGGTGCCAGGCCGAACTCCTGCGCCAATTCGAAGAACAGCTCGCGGCCCCCGAGCGCCGGGCAGCGCGCGATCGCCACCTCCCGGTTGGGCCGCCGAATGCGTCGCGCGAACGTCTCGATCAGCAGGCTCTTGCCGACCCCCGGCACGCCCAGCACCAGCGCCCCCTGGCGCGACTCGTCGACGACGTACGCGAGCCGCGCGAGCGCTTCCTCGTGCGTGGGGCTCTCGAAAAAACGATCCGGGTCAATGGCACTCGTGAAAGGGGACCGCCGGAATCCCCAGTAATCGTTGTGCATAGGCTCCCTACCCCTTCCCCACGCCGGAGTATCACGCATTTCATCCAATCGGTAAGTTTTAGGGGGCAACTTCTACCAAATCTGACGGAATTGACGAATATGGCGGACCGATTCTACGTTCCGTACCTCGGCACCTCTCCATCGGTTCGACTGGAAGGCGACGAGGCCCACCATCTTTCGCGCGTGTCGCGCGTGCGGCTCGGCGACCGCGTGCAACTCTTCGATGGCTCGGGAGTTCAGTGCGAGGCCGTCGTCGAACGGGTCGGGAAGCGCGAGGTCCTGCTGTCGGTGCTACACCGCGAAACCGCGGATCGAGAACTGCCGTTCCCATTTCACCTGGGCTCCGCCCTCCCCAAGGGGGACCGCCTGCAATTCCTCATTGAGAAGGCGACGGAGCTCGGCGTAACACGTTTCGTCCCTTTGGTTCACGACCGCGGTACGCAACAACCGCGCGGAGCCAATCCCGACAGGATGCGGCGCTGGGTGATCGAGGCATCCAAGCAATGCGGGCGAAACGTCCTCATGGAGATCAGCGACCCGGTGCAGTGGGAAGGATTCCTCGACTTCTTCCCCCGCGGGATGATCCGACTCATCGCGCACCCGTCCCCTGTGCGGACGGGAGAGACCTGGGAAATGGGAGAGAAGGGACGGACTGAAAAGCGTGGTGGGTTCGGTAAAGGCCATGTGAGGTTCGGCCCTTCAGACGATCCGTTGGCCGCGTCGGGCGGGCAGCTCGGGGCCGCGCGTCAGCCGGGGATGGTGGTGGCGGTGGGCCCGGAGGGGGGGCTGACGGAGCGGGAAGTCGCTCGGGCGCGCGAGCGCGGCTGGCGGCTCATCGGTCTTGGTCCGCGCATCCTGCGCGTCGAAACCGCCGCCCTTGCCCTGGTGGCGATGCTCACGCTGGGCGACGAATCCATCCATCTTTCCGGATGAGCCTTCTTCTTTCCTTGCGAGGTACCGGCGCTGAGGCTCAGATCTCGGCCTTGCCGGCGCGCGATTCCCGACGCTTGGCCGGCATCCGCTGACACGACTCGATCAGCCAGTGGTTGATCAGGTTGAGGAGCTGCCCGTGGATGCGATGGCCGGATGCGATGAGCCGAAACGTGGTGTCGATGCCGGCGGTGTAGAGCAGCCGGTGGGCCGCGTGTGCGGCGGAGGCTGGGACGAGCTCGTTGTCGCGGCCGTGCCCGATGAGAACGCGAAGCCGTCGCGCGTCGGGGAGCCGCAGCAGCGGGCCGCTGCTGCGCGGCAGCCAGCCATTGATTGCCACCAAGCCGGCGAAGTCACGGGGCATGCCGAGCCCGAGCCGGTAAGCGGCGGTCGCGCCCTCGCCGTACCCCACCAGGAAGACGCGGTCGCGGTTGATGTGGACGTGTCGCTCGATGCCGCAGATGGCCTGGGAGACGTATCCCGCCAGGATATCGGCGGTCGCTTCCGAGAGGGCCGGGGTGCGCGGGCGCTGGAGCGACGCGACGCCCTCACCGGTCTTGGCGCCGCGCGCCGCCTGGCCCCAGCCGTAGCCGAGCGAGCCGTCGCGGCGGCGCGGCGTCACCTCGGGCCCGCGCAGCGCGACCGCGACGTAGTTGCGCGCGCTCAGCTTCGGCATCACACGCAGCAGTTGATGCTCGTCGCCGCCGCGGCCGTGGAAGAGCACCAGCAGCGGGTAGGCGTATCCCGGCTCGTAGTGCTTCGGAATGAACGTGGCGGCGGGGCGACGCGCCTGTGCTCCCGGTTCGGGCAGCTGAAAACGCGAGACCGAAAGGTAGTCTTCCATGGGGGTCTCTTTGCGGGCTGTGAGCTCAGTGGCTCAGTTTAGCCGCGGTTTCCGTGCCGCGTCAACTGAGCGGCGGGCGATCTCGCGGGGGTGCGTCCGAATAATCGTACGGACCGCTGCGGCTACATCTTGTTGAGCACTCGGACGAGCTCTTGGACGGCCGAGACGCTCTTTTCGAACGCCACCCGCTCCTGCGCGTCCAGCTCGATCTCGATAACCTTCTCGACGCCGCGCGTGCCGAGGACCGCCGGCACGCCGACAAAGTAGCCGCCAACGCCGTATTCCTTATCGCAGTAGGCGGCACAGGGAAGCAGTCGCTTCTTGTCGCGCACCACCGCTTCGACCATCTGGACCACGGCCGCGGCCGGCGCGTAGTATGCGCTGCCGGTCTTGAGCAGGTTGACGATCTCGGCGCCCCCGTCGCGCGTGCGCTGCACAATCTGTTCCAGCCGCTCCTTGGGCACGAGCTGCGTAACCGGAATGCCGCCCACCGAGGTGTAGCGCGGCAGCGGCACCATGGTGTCACCGTGCCCGCCCATCAGCAGCGCCGAGATATCCTCGACCGAGACACCGAGCTCCATGGAGAGGAACGTGCGGTAGCGCGCAGTGTCGAGGACGCCCGCCTGGCCGACCACGCGCGGCGTGGGAAAACCGCTGGCCTTCCACGCCACGTAGACCATCGCGTCGAGCGGGTTGGATACGACGATGAGCACGGCGTCCGGGCTGAACTTCGCCGCCTGCTCGGCGACGCCGCGCACGATGGCGGCGTTGGTGTTCAGAAGATCGTCGCGGCTCATGCCCGGCTTGCGCGGCACGCCGGCGGTGATGACGACGACGTCGCTCTCGCGGGTATCCTCGTAGCTGTGCGTGCCGGTGATTCGGCAGTCGAAGCCCTCGATCGGCGCCGCCTCGTACAGGTCCAGGGCCTTGCCCTTCGGCATGTCGCCGGTCTGGGGGATGTCCACCAGGACGATGTCCCCGAGCTCTTTCTGCGCGGCCCAATGGGCCGAGGTGGCGCCGACGTTGCCGGCCCCGACGATGGTGATCTTCGCGCGTCGCATCCTGGTGCTCCCTCCAGCGGGCGTTCTTGACTTCCCGGTTCAAAGCACGGATTCTAGCTCTGGGACGCGCGCGCGGTCAACCGGCGCGGTAGCGGTCATTCGTGCTTCAACGTTCTTCTCTGGGGATCGCATGAGCCATTCGTGTCGCAGCGCGGCGGCGTTTGCAGTCCTCGCCCTCGTGGTCGCGACCGCGCGGGCCGAGGACGAAGTGCATCGCTTCAGCTCGAAAGTGAAGCTGAGCGGCAAGATCAGCGCGGAGAGCGCCGACGCGATCACGATCGAACGCAAGGACAACGGCAAGACCGAAACGGTTGCCGTGAATGATATCGACCGCATCCAGTACGACGGCCCGATCGGCCTCGAGGTCCGCAAGGCGGAACTGCTGGAGCAGGGAGGGGAGTACGCGAAGGCGATCGACGCGTACGCGAAAGCGGCCGATCAGGCGGCCGACGGATCGCCGGCCCGCCGCGCCGCCCAGTTCGGCGGCGTCCGATCCATGGTCCGGCAGGCCGAGCGTTCGCCGGATCGCGGCGGCGAAGCGCTCCAGGCGCTCGCGCAGTTTCGCAGCCAGAATCCCGGGTCACGGTTTCACTACGCGCTCGCCGAGATGACGGGCCAGCTCGCGTTGGCAAGCGGCAAGGGCGACGCGGCCCGTGCGGCCTTCGCGGAACTGGCCAAGGCGCCCTGGCCCGCCACCCGACTGAAGGCCGCGCTCTACGAGGGGCGGATCCTGCTGCGCGAGGGCAAGCCCGATCAGGCCTTCGCCCGGTTCGACGAGGTCGTTCGCACGCCCGGCGACAGCGGCGACGAGCAGCAGCGCAAGCAGGAGGCACGGGTGGCGCGGGCCGAGGCGCTCATCCAGCAGAAGAAACACGCCGAAGCCGAGAAGGAGCTGCGTGCGGTGATCGACGAGGTGCCCAGCAGTGAGAGCTCTATCCAGGCCGCCGCGCACAACTTGCTCGGTGACGCCGAGCGCGAGATGGGCAAGCCGAAGGACGCGATGTTCGCGTACCTCTACGTCGACTTCATGTTCAGCGGCGAGCGGGCCGAGCACGCCAAAGCGCTGGCCTACATCGCACGGCTCTGGGATCAGGCCGGCCACCCCGACCGCGCCGAAGAAGCCCGATCGAGGCTAAAGGCGACGTATCCGGCGAGCGACTGGCTCCGGGTGGCGGCGGGATCGAGCAGCCCCGCGGCGGAGTCGAAAACCGGCGCCGAACAAGAGAAGCAGTGATCCGTGGGCGCCGCCCCTCACCCCGCCCCCTCGCCCCACGCTCCCCCCGGGGAACCAAGGGAACGGCACGCGTGGGGCGAGGGGAGTAAGATGCGCGCAAGAAGAGCCTCTCCCATGAGGTACCAGTCAGCCGAGGCGCGCGTGGGAGGAAGAGAGCCGATCCCTCCGAAAGGGGGGAGTGATCGGGTGGCTGGGGTCAAGCTGCGAGGGACGAGCCGCTCGCCCCCAGCACCTGCCGGGGGCTCGAAGACTCGACCCCAGCCACCCGGGCGCAAAAGAGCCCATGTCGTCTCCCTGCGCTTTTAACGTCCCAACCTCTCCCCTCTCCCCGCTCCCCCCACCCCGCTCCCCCCGCCACACCCCACAACCCAAACAAAACACGACATCAGCGTGTGCTAGACGGC
>JBGPMX010000270.1:0-6822 GCA_041487215.1 Planctomycetia bacterium
GCATTGCCCGTGACCCGCACGAGGCTTTTTCGTTCACCAGGTCGACGCGGCCTCTCCCCGGCATGATCCATGGGTGCGGGGGAGGCGGGGAGCGCAAATCGGGAAGTTGTGAACAGCAAGGCGCGGCAGCGGCTCAGCGCCCCGCCCCCGGATTGAGCCGGTACGAGAACGTCAGGTTCATGAAGTTCGGCAGGAAGCGATCGAGTGTGCGGCGGAACCACCACGGCAAGTCGGGGTTCAGGTAGATGATGTCGCCCGCCTCGACCAGGATGTTCTCTTCCCGCCAGTAGCGCGCCTTGATGAGGTCCACGCGAATGACCATCGGCTCGCCGTCGCCACCCATACGGTTTACGGTGACCGTGGTCGGCGAATCGATGGGATCGATGTAGCCGGCCATGGCGACTGCGGTCACCACGTCGATTTCGCGGTCCTTGGGCAGCATGAAACCGACGCCGAGCTCACGTTCGCGCAGGCCCACGTTGAACCGGACCGAGTTCGTCTGATTCAGCTTCCCGACCACGTAGAACACCTGGTTGGTGCGGCTCGGTACGACGATCACGTCGCCGTCATGGAGTCGTACATCGTCCGGCTGGAGCGGCTCGGCAGGCAGCCCGCGCAGCGGGATCTTGATGATCCGCATGCCGGGGTCGGCTGCCTGGGCGGCTGCGAGCTTGAGCGCCGCGTCCGGCTCGGCCCGGTTCGGCGTTCCGGAAAGGTTGTCCGGCTGCGCCGGCGCCGCGCTCGGCGTATCGGGCACGAGCTCCACGGGGTCGGGATCCCAAACGCCGGCGAGTTGCAGCCTGGAGCCGGGCGGCTCGTCGATCTGCTCATAGTGCAGCTCGACCTGGCATAGCTCACGCGGCACCTTCCGCCGGTGGATCTCGATCTGTTCGGCCGCGTCTTCGGTGAGTCCACCGGCCATGGCCACGGCGTGCGCCACGTCGTTCTCGTATTTCGGTAGTAGCTGCACGCCGGGGTTGCGCACCTCGCCGAGCACCACCACGTTGGTGAGCGCCTTCTCCGCAAGCGACACGTTCGTGCGCGGTTCTTTGAAGACGCCCTTCTCGGCGTAGGCCTGGGTGATTGCCTCGTTCACCTCCCCCAGGTTCATCCCTGCCACGTGCACGGGTCCGAGCATGGGCAGGAATACCTCACCGCTGGCCATCACACGCACGCGGACCGGCCGGGTCTCGGAGCCGACATAGAGCTTGTCGATCGTGACGTCCAGCACGTCATCCGGCCCCAGCACGTAGTCCCCCCGGGACGGGACGGTGAGCAGCGAGTAGTTCAGCGGCTCACCGGCGGTGCGGCGTGGCAGGCGGTATTCATCGCCCAGCTCGCACGCGGGAATGCCGTAAGACTTGAGCGGCGCCCAGCAGCCGGTGGAGAGAACGGCGACCCAGATGCAACCGATCAGGCGTCGGGCGCCCGGCGGACGCGCGTGCAGCCAGTTCCTCTGCGGCGTGGGCCGCATGTCGGTTCTCTCCGGAGATTGAAGTGCTTATATTGAAAGAACTTGCGCTGCCGGCCGGAGCAGGCCATGAGGGAGCCCGCCACGAGAAACGGCCGTACTCCTTGGATCGGCTGTTGCGACGGGCCGCTTGAGGGGCGGGTACGGTTTCGAGGGGTGGCTCGGAATCAGCCGGCGGGGGTGCGAGAGACGCGGGCGAGCAGGCTGGCCAGGTCATCGGCGTCTACGGGCTTCACCACGTGCACGTCGAACCCCGCGTTGTAGGCGCGGAGTTCCTCGTCGCGGCCGCTGTAGCCGGTCAGGGCGATCAGGAAGACGTTCGTGCCGCCCGGCGCGGCGCGAAGTTCTCGAGCGATCTGGTGGCCATCCAGGCCCGGTAAGCCGACGTCGATGATCGCGATGTCGGGAAGTTCGGCCAGCGCGGCGTGCAGGCCGGCATGCCCATCGGCCGCGGTGTCGACGCGGTAACCCCATATCTCGAGCAGACGCTCGAGCGTCTCGCGGTTGTCGTCGTTGTCTTCGACGATGAGGACGCGCGGTGCCGTCTCGGATCGGCATGGGGCGCTGTCCGGAGCGGCGCCAAGCGGGAAGCGCAGGACCACCTCCGCCGTGGCATCCGCCGCGTCGAAAAGGGTCAGCGTTCCCCCTTGCTTCGCGACCAGGCCCTGGACGATGGAAAGACGGCACGCGTCGGCGCTTCCGTCGGATCCGCCCAGCGGCCCCATCGCCTGCGGGAAGATGGACCCTCTGGCCGAGCGGAGAGTGAACACCGCGTCGCCCGTGTCGAGCGCAACCAGGACGCGGATCGGTCCGGTGGCGCGGCTGCGCTGCGCCGCCTGGGCCAGCAAGGCCTGCACGGCCTCGGCGATGAATCGTCCGTTGCCCACCAACACCGGCGTGGATTCGGGAGCCAGCGAGATGCTCTCCGCATCGATCGCCGCCTCGGCGCGTAGCGATTCGAGCGCGCGGCGAACGATTTCCGTTAGTTCGACAGGTTCGCAATCGAGAACCGTGCTTCCTGCGTCTCGAATGGTCATAAGGGGGGCACTCTTCTCGCGGAGATGCCTGCAACGGTCGACTTCAGGGTGTTCATACTACCGAGCGCGGCGCGCGATGAAAAGCGAAATCCGAGGACGCTTTCGTGAGCAAGGACTTGGCGGGACGCCCGCGACAGACTTGCGAAGTCTGGGTGGCGCGGACTTCGGGACGTCGCAACACCACGCGGCGGGCGGATCAGGATGCGACGGGCCCGCGGTCGGGGTCGTTGACGAGATTGCCCGAGGCCCAGCAGGCGGCGCCCGAAGCCTCGCGCGTCCGCAGCCGCTCCTCGAGCGCGGCCAGCCATTCGGGTGCGGGCAGAGCGTAGGGACGGAACTTCTCCCAGGTCCCCTGCTCGTCGTTGTAGTAAAGCGCCCGGTGCCGTCCCAACTTGCCGGCCACCGGCGAGTCGATGAGGTGGCTGGAGTCCGCGGCGCTCATCTGGAACAGCACGCGCATTTCGAATTCGCGGAGCCCCTGCCGATCGAGCACGCGGTGGGCGGTCGTGAGGCTGTCGCACCAGGCGATGCAGTGGACGCCGACGGCGGGCCCCTCGCGGAGGATCGTCGCGAAGTGCTGGGCGGGGCTGATGGCCGGTTCTTCGCCGTGTCGCGCGAAGCTGTAGTCGTCGTCCTGCCGGCGCAGCGCGCGGAACCGGCCCAGGTCGTGCACCAGGAGATAGATGGTGGGGCCGGCGGCATCCTCGGCCCCCAGCCGGCGATCGACCTCACGGCGTAGCTCGGCCACCGTCTCCGCCAGTTGCGCGGCAACGGGTTGTTCCACGGCGTGGGGCAGGCGAGCGGCCAGGCGGGCGAGCCAGCCGGCGTGGGGCGAATCCGGGCGCGTACCGTCGAGCAGGCAGAAGCGCGCGGCGGGCAGGCGGCCCGCGGCGGCGCGCGACGGGTGCTGCGCGGCCAGGCTGACCACGGCCGACGTCGTCACGGCCAGCGCTGCCTCGTCGTTCTGCCCCACGATCAGCAGGTTGCTGCCGGGCTGGTAGCGGAACACGGCAGCGGTCGGCTCCTTGATGGCAATCGCTTCGCCGAGCCACGCCGGCACACTGCGCACGGCGGGCGCCGCACACGGCGCATCGAGCAGCGGGCGGAGCAGGTGGTTCTTGCCCAGCTCGGCGGCCCGGTTCCCCTCGAACACGATCGCGGGGGTCTCGGGCGCCCGCCGCCGCTCGTGCGTGAGCTGCTGGATGCGCCGCAGGTATTCCTCGCGGCGCTCGTCGGGCAGCCAGACCACCTGGAAGAAGTTGTTCCCCTCGGACCGGCCGTTTGCGTCGTTGTAGATGGCCTCGCCCGGCCGCGTGAGCAGGCGCGCTGCCGGGTTGTCCTCGCTCAGGATCAAGTGCGCGTCGGTCTCGCTGGACTGGAGCGCGATTCGCACGGCCATTTGCCCGATCGTGCTGCGCGCCAGCGAGTACGCGCCGGAGAGGGTCTGCGAGCCGAGCAGGACATGGATGCCGAAGGCACGGCCCTGGCGCACCAGGCGATCGAGCAGCAACGCGGCCTCCTGGCCGATCTTATCATCCTCGACGAAGAACTCCTGGAACTCGTCGACGACCAGCAGGATGCGTGGCAGGACGGCCTGGCCGTTCGATTGCCGGTAGGCGGCGATGTCCTGCACGCCGAGCTCGCGGAACAGGTCGCCGCGCCGCCGCAACTCCTCGTCCAGCCGCTCGAGCACGCTGACACCAAATTCGCGGTCGCTTTCGATGGCCACCACGCGCGCGTGCGGCAGCTCGTGCGTCGCGTAGGTCTTGAACTCGACCCCTTTCTTGAAATCGACCAGGTACAGCTCGACCTCGTCGGGGCTGTAGAGCAGGGCGAGGTTGGTGATGAGCGCGTGCAGCAGCGTGGACTTGCCGGAGCCGGTCTTGCCGGCGATGAGCAGGTGCTGTGCGGTGCCGCGGCCCAGGTCGAGGTATTGGAGCTTGGTCGCGCCGGCGCGGCCGAGCGGCACGCGGATCCCGTTGCTGGTGTCCCCGGTCCACCAGCGCTCCGCGGCCGGCGCCACCACCTCGAAGGGGACCTCGACCCGGCTGGCCGCGCGGGCGTTCTCACCGACCGCCTGCAACATCGTGGTGAACACCTCGGGCGTCGGCGCGGCCTCGAGGCGCAGCGGGTACTTGCCGAACAGCGGGTCGTCCCAGGCGAAGCGGTTGTCGCGCCAGACCAGCCGGATGCCATGCCGTTCGAGCTCGGCGGGGTCGAAACCGTGCGGCAGCGGCTGGCGGGTGTCGAGCGTGATCAGCGTGTGCACGCCGCAGCGCGCGCCGCTGGACGCGATGCTGAGCAGGCGCCGCGCGGCAGCTTCCGTGAAGTTGACGGGGAAGTTGGCGACGACCAGGAACCGGAACGGCTCGGCCACCTCCCCCGCCGCCTCGTTGTACTGCTCGATGGTCTCGAACTCGTTGCGCAGGTACTTCTGGATCACGTTCTCCATGTGCGTCGTCAGGTCGGAGAGCCGCTCCTCGATCTGCCCCGGCTCGGTCCAGATTCGCGTGGAGACGACGGATTCCTCGTAGTCGGCCAGGTGCATGAACGCGGCGAAGCGCTCGCCGAGCCCGACCGGGTCGATGATGGTAAAGCGTACCTTGCCCGGCGGCACGCTGGTCAAGAGGCGCAGCATGACGGCGCGGAGCGCATCCTCGGCGCGACGCCGCCCGTCGTCGGCCACGCGGAAGAGCATCGAGCAACGGTCGGGAAACGGCACCAGAGCGGGCAGCAGGAACTCGGTGGGCCCGTCGCACAGCAGCCGCTCGTCGGCCGGCAGGCCGCCGGGCAGTCGCGCGAGGTCCACCGACAGCTCGCCGAACCGCAGCACCGGGGGGGCCGCCGTTGCCGGGAATGTGTCGTACCAGGCCGGCGACGTCCAGGCCGGGAAGAGCCGGTCGGCCTGGGCCTGGAGCGCGGCGACCTCGGAGCGGACGCGGTCGAGTCCCACCCGCCACTCGTCGGCGATCGAGCGCCAGGCGCGCTCGTGCCAGTGCTCGAGCTCCCCGGCGTCACGGCGCTGGGCCTCCTGGGCGTCGGTCCAGTCGTGCTCATAGCGTTCGCGTGCCTCGGCCAGGCGCGCGGCGTGCCGCGCTTCGGCGTGCTCGAGCGCCGCGGTCATGCGCGCGCGTGTGTCGGCCACGACGCGGTCGTGCTCCGCGTCAACCGCCGCCAGCTCGCGCGCCGTGCGGCTCTCGATCGCACGCTGCGCCTGCTCCCCCTTCTGCTCGGCCCGTGCCAGGTCGGCGTCATGGCGTCTTTGCGCCTCGGCCAACGCCTGCTGGTACGCCGCGCTCGCCTGCTCGCGGCAACGCTTGCGCAGCAAGGTCGTCTGGTGCAGGTCCTGGAGCAAAGGCTGGTAGATCGCGTGCACGCGCGAGCGCGCCACGCGGTAGAGGCCCAGGGCGAGCGGGGCGCCGACGAGCGCGGCCGCCGCCGCCGCGATCGGCACGCCGAGCCAGCGATGGATGCACAAGGACGGGTAGAGCAGCAGCAGCCAGAGGGCGAAGAAGACGTAGCGGATCCGCTTGCCCTTGAAGAGGCCGGGCAGCCTGAGCGTGCGCAGCTGGGCAAGCCGGGTCTCGGCGAGCGTCACGCGGCTCTCCAAGGTCTGGAGCGGGTCGTCGTAGTGCCAGTCGGAACCCACCGCCGCCGCGGCGATCGCGTGGTGGGCCGGCTGCTTCCATTGCCGGACGAGTGCGATCGCCGCGCGGCGTGTCGCACGCACGCGGGCCAGCCCGTCGTGCACGCGCTGCTGCACGTCGTGGAGCTGTTCCTTGGCTCCGTTGCGGCTGGCGTCGAACACCGTGGTGACCATCCAGCGCGCGTCGCGGCACTCGCGCTGGGCCGCCTCCAGATCGACTTCGGCGCGGCGCTGGATGCGCCGCTCGGCCTCGTGAAACTCCTTGTCCGCCGCCTGCTGCTCGACCTCGCCCTGCGTGCTCGCTTTCCGGCGGGTCTCCTGGAATTCGTTCTCGGCCGCCATCCGGTCGATGTCGCAACGCGTCGTAATGCGTTCGAGCGTGGCGGCGGACTCGCTCCGCAGCGCCTCGCTACGCGCTCGGAATGCGGCGTCCAGGTCCGCCTCGGCGGCGGCACGCCGGCTCGTGAGCTCCTCGAGCTCAGTCAGCAGCGCCCGCTCGCGCGCCCGCAGATGCGGCTCGCTCGTTCCGGGCTCCGCTCGCGCCTGATCCATGCACTCACCGCCTCGGGGTACGGGAAAGTAGCTCGCGGGCCCTCAGGGCCCGCGCAAGAATAACTTGTACCAATGGACCTACCAATGGAGCGACTGCGCGATCCAAGGCCCGTGAC
>JBGPMX010000271.1:0-6800 GCA_041487215.1 Planctomycetia bacterium
GACAAGCGCTAGCGTCCGTTCGTTGATCGGTTCCGCATTTTCTTAGTCCGGACCCCTCGCCCGCTCATGGATCCGTGGGGAGAGGGGACGGGGGTGAGGGGTGCTGAACCGGGGTGAGGGGTGGACGCTTGCGACCCCGGCCCCTCACCCCGCCTCACCCTTCCCTCTCCCCCGCGTGATTCATGAGCGCGGGGGCGAGGGGACCGCGCCCTAAGGAAGCAGCGAGATCCTTCGCTTGGCTCGTTCCTCGCTTGGCTCAGGATGACAACCTGCCGCTCTCCTCCGCGTGATCCGTGAATGCGGGGGCGAGGGGACCGCAACGGGGGAAGGCGTGAACGGGTAAGGGCATGAGCCGCGGCCCGGTCAGAGCCTACACGTTCGCGCCGGCCAGCCAGCCGGTGCTGAAGGCCGACTGGAAGTTGTAGCCGCCGATCCGGCCGTCCAGATCGAGCAGCTCGCCGGCGATGTAGAGGCCGGGCACCCGCCGGCTCTGCATCGTGCGCGGATCGACCTCGTCGAGCGCGACGCCGCCCGCCGTGACTTCAGCCTTTTCGAAACCGAGCGTCCCGGCGACCGGGACGGCGAGCTGCTTGACGGCCTGAACCAGGCGCGCGCGTTCGGGTTTGCGGAGTGCGGCTGCGCGGCGGTCGGTCGGCAAGCCCGCGTGCTCCAGCACCGTCGCAGCCATCCGGTGTGGCAGGTGCTGCGCTAGGACGCCGGCGAGCTGCTTCTTGCCCGCCGAAATCGACGCGTCGCGCAGAAACTCATCGAGCTCGACGGCGCGGACCGCGGGGAGCAGATCGCATTCCACCCGAAGCCGGTCCGGCTGTTCGTGCCCACTGATCACCCGGCTCACGTCCAGCGCGGCCGGCCCGGACAGGCCGAAATGGGTGAAGAGCAGCGAGCCACGTCGCTCGGCGAGCGCGGTGCGGGGCGCGTCCGGATCCACCACGCGGACCGCCACGTCCGGCAGCGTGACGCCGCGCAGCTCATGCACCCAGGTGGCATGGGTTCGGATCGGTACCAGTGCGGGCCGCGGCGTGACGATCGTGTGGCCGAAGCCGGCCGCCCAGCGGTAGCCGTCCCCGGTCGTGCCGCAGCCCGGGTACGAGCGGCCGCCGCTGGTGATCAGCACTGTGTCGGCCGTGAGAATGTGATCGGGGGTGGCGAGGCGAAAGCCGTGCGCGGCGCGCTCGATCGCTCGCACCGGCTGGGCCAGGACCATGGTGGCGCCGCTGCGTTCCAGCCGGCGCACCAGGGCTCCCAGCACATCCGCGGCCCGGTCGCTGGCCGGGAATATCTTACCGGTCGGTTCAACCTTGGTCGGCACTCCCTCCGCCTCGACGAGCGCGACGACGTCCGACGGGCCGAGCGCGGCCAGCGCGGCATGCAGGAAGCGCCCGGGCCGTCCGAAGGCCTCGATGATGCCGCGTGCGTCGGTTGCCTGCGTGATGTTGCAGCGTGTTCCGCCGGACATCAGGATCTTGACGCCCGGCTTGCGGTTCTTTTCGACCAGGAGCGTGCGGCGGCCGCGCTCGGCCGCGCGGGCCGCAGCCAGCAGGCCGGCCGCCCCCGCTCCGACAACGATCACGTCCCAGTGCATCTCATTACGGTTTTCAAGTTGCATGTTTTGAGCCAAGGCCGCGTATCACGATCTTCTCACACATTGGGCTGGTACGATGCTGCGCATGGCCTCCCGTTTGCCATTACGAGTGGGTGGGCGTTTCCTTGGCTTGGTTGACCGGGGCGGCAAATGAAAAGTGGCTACTGGGTCAGTTTGAGGAACGACCCCCCCTTCCCCCCCTTCGCAAGGGGGGTATCAGCCAAACTGACCCAGTACCGAAAGGTGTTCATCATGGCAATTGACCCCATCTGTGGCATGACGGTGGATGAAGCGACCGCCCGAAACGCCGAGCGCGACGGCCAGACTTTCTACTTTTGCAGCGAGCATTGCCGCCAGACGTTTCTCGCCAGCCCAACCCAGGAGAAACCGCATTCGGCGCACGATCACATGGGACACGATCACAAGCCCACGTCCGAGCGGCAGCCATCGGGCAAATACTTCTGCCCGATGTGCCAGGGAGTCGAAAGTGACAAGCCGGGCAACTGCCCAAAGTGCGGCATGGCCCTGGAACCGGCTCGTCCTGCGGCCCCAAAGCAGAAGGTCATCTATACCTGTCCGATGCACCCGGAGATCGAGCAGGATGGACCCGGAACATGCCCGAAGTGCGGTATGGCCTTGGAGCCGAAAACCATGGAGCGGGATGGCGACGGGGACGACTCTGAACTGCGCACCATGACGCGCCGCTTTTGGGTCGCCGCCGTTTTGACCGTGCCGGTACTGCTGCTGTCGATGTTGCCCATGATCGGCGTCCCGGTGGACCAGTGGTTGGGAAGCACTCCGAGCTTGTGGCTGCAACTGCTTCTCAGTACGCCGGTGGTTCTATGGGGCGGCTGGCCGTTCTTCGAGCGTGGCTGGCGGTCCATCGTCACCCGGAACCTCAACATGTTCACGCTCATCGCCATCGGCACAGGGGCCGCATACCTTTACAGCCTCGCCGCCGTGCTGTTCCCCTCCTTCATTCCTGACGATTTCCGGCATCAGGGGGCCGTTCAGGTTTACTTCGAGGCGGCGGCGGTGATCGTCACGCTGGTCCTGCTCGGACAAGTGCTGGAGCTACGGGCGAGACGCCGCACCGGAGCCGCCATTCGGGAGTTGCTGTCCTTGGCCCCGCCCACGGCGTGGATCGTGCGCGAGGGAGAAGAGCGGGAAGTATCGCTGGAAGAGGTACGCCTCGGTGACATCCTGCGGGTGCGTCCCGGCGAGAAAATCCCGGTGGATGGCCGACTCAGGGACGGCAGGAGTACGGTCGATGAGGCGATGATCACCGGAGAACCGATGCCGGTAGAGAAACAGAAAGACGATTTGGTGATCGGCGGGACGGTCAACCAAACCGGGTCGTTCCTGATGGTGGCCGAAAAGGTCGGCCAGGACACGGTACTTGCGCAGATCGTCCATATGGTGGCCGACGCCCAGCGCAGCCGTGCGCCGATTCAGAGAATCGCCGACCTCGTGGCCGGATACTTCGTGCCTGCCGTCCTGGTGATCGCCGTCGTCACGTTCCTGGTTTGGGCCATTGTGCAGCCGGAGCAACCGGCCCTGGCCTGGGCGTTTGTCAATGCCGTGGCCGTGCTCATTATCGCCTGTCCTTGCGCCCTGGGCCTTGCCACGCCCATGTCGATCATGGTGGGCATTGGTCGAGGAGCGCAGGAGGGGGTTCTCATCAAGGATGCCGAAGTGTTGGAAACGCTCGAGAAGGTCGATACGGTCGTGGTCGATAAGACCGGCACGCTGACCGAGGGCCGACCCAAGCTGACCGAGTGCATTCCGGCTGCCCCCTTTGCGGAGGACGACCTTCTGCGGTATGCAGCCAGTGTCGAACAGAACAGCGAGCATCCCTTGGCCCACGCCATTGTGGTGGGGGCGAAAGATCGGAGCCTGTCTGTCCCGACCGTCGCGGAGTTCAACTCCGTGACGGGCGGCGGCGTTCAGGGGGCCGTGGAGGGAAAGAAGGTTTTGATCGGCAAGCGGTCGCTGCTCGCCAGCCAGAACGTGCAGAACCTTGTTGCCCTGGACCACCGGGCCGAGGCGTTACAAGAGCAAGGGCGCACCGTCATGTACGTCGGGGTGGATCAAAAATTCGCCGGCCTGGTCGCCGTTTCCGATCCCATCAAGCAATCGACACCGGAGGCGGTGCGAAGCCTGCATGACGCGGGGTTGCGGATCATCATGCTGACCGGGGACAACGAGAAAACCGCCCGGACGGTGGCCGAGCAGCTAGGGATTGACGAGTTCCACGCCGGGGTGCGACCGGAAGACAAGCACGAGCGGATCAAGGCGTTGCGAGCCGAGGGCCGCAAAGTGGCCATGGCGGGCGACGGCATCAACGACGCGCCCGCCCTGGCCGAAGCCGATGTCGGAATTGCGATGGGGACCGGGACCGATGTGGCGATGGAGTCGGCAGGGGTCACGCTGGTCAAAGGCGACCTCCGGGGCATTGTGAAGGCCGTCCAGCTCAGTCGCCGCACGATGCGGAACATTCGCCAGAATCTCTTCTTCGCCTTGATCTACAACGCCCTGGGCGTGCCGATTGCGGCAGGCGTGCTGTACCCGATCTCGGCACATCTGCTGCTCAACCCGATGATCGCTGCCGCTGCCATGAGTTTCAGTTCCGTGTCGGTCGTCGGCAATTCCCTGCGTTTGAGGACCGTGCGGCTGACGTAGATGTGCTCGATGGTCGTGAGCACCGGCTCGGCTTGGCCAAAACCGGCTTCTCCTGTAGATTCTGCCGGCCATTTTGCGGCCGGACCATGGTCTTCAACACGTTTGCCTACTTCTTCGTGTTCCTCATCCCGGCGGCGCTCCTGTTCCGCCTCGTGCGCTCGGAGCTCCGTCCCTGGGTCTGCGCGGTCTCGGGAGTTGCCTTCTTCGTCTATTTCTCGGTCACGGCGCAGGCCGGTTGGGTCGGCGCCGCCTGCGTGATCCTTTTCGTCTGGGAGTCGCTGGTCAGTCGCCTCTACCGCACATGGTCCGGCTGGTGCCTGCTCGGCGTGGGCGTCAGCCTGGGGGTGCTTGCGGGGTTCAAGTATTGGAACTTCGTGACGCACTGGCTCACGGCGCCGCTCGGGACGAACCCGCTCGTCTGGCCCGGTGCCTTCCTGCCGCTCGGCGTGTCGTTCTTTACCTTCGAGTTCATGCACTACGCAATCGATCGCTACCGCGGCCGGGCCGAGCGGGGCCGCCTGGGCGAGTACCTCGCGTTCATCTTCTTCTTCCCGACCATGGTCGCCGGCCCCATCAAGCGATTCCAGGAGTTCGTGCCGTGCCTGCGCGCGCCGAGCACCGCCTGGGCGGCCGACTGGAATCGCGGGACCACCCGGATCCTGGTCGGGTTGGTGAAGAAGTTCGCGGTCGCCGACGTGCTCACCAACCTGACTGTGCATCTGAACCGGGCCGATATCGCGCGGGCCGACCGGTGGGCGCTCCTGCTCTGGCTGTTCGCCTACGGCTGGAAGATCTACTTTGACTTCTCGGCCTACTCGGACATCGCGATCGGTTCCGGCCGGCTGTTTGGCATCGCTATCCCGGAGAACTTCGATTGGCCGTACTTCCGCAGGAACGTCGCCGAATTTTGGCGGCACTGGCACATTTCGCTGTACCGCTGGCTGGTCGATTACGTGTTCATCCCGCTGGGCGGTTCGCGCGGCGCGGTCCCCGCGGTGTGCGGCAACATCATGCTGGTGATGCTGCTGAGCGGCATCTGGCACGGCGCGGGGTTGAATTTTGTCCTCTGGGGCGCCTGGCACGGCACGCTCTTGGTCATGCACCGGCTCTGGTCGCTGGGCTGGAGCGGGCGCGCGCTCCAGCGTGCGGATCGGGCCGCAGCCATTCTGGTCCGCCACGCCGCCTCGCCGCGAGCGGCGCCGCCCGTGCCGTTCCTCGCGCGCGTCGGCCCAGAGAGAGTGACGTCGCGCCGTGCGGGTGCCCCGTACCGGGATACGCCGGCTTTCTTGCGCCGCGAGCCGCTCGCGTTGTCCCGTGTCGAGCGGAGCCGGACCGGCCCGGCGGATCGATCGGGCGACTCCGCGTTCTGCCCGCGCTGGCTGGGTCGTGGGACCGCGTGGCTCTTGACCTACGTTGCCGTCAATCTCGGGTGGGCATTCTTCGCGATGAACACCGAGACCGCGCTTTTCTTCTTCCGCCGTTTATTCCTGGGGTAGATGCCATGGGGCTTTTGAGCTGGCTGAAGCATGCGGCCGATTACCTGGGCGGCAGCCGCGCTGGGCCGCCGCCGGGCCTGCCGCTGCCGCTCGCGTCTCCCGCGTGGGGGCTCTGGTGGGGATTGCTGGCGGCACTCATTGCCCTGTTTTGCGGGCAGTCATCCAAGTTCATCTACATTGACTTTTAATCGCCTGTGAAAGAATGCCGAATCGCGGCGTGTCCGCGTCGCACCAGGCGATCGCCGGGCCAAACCGCGGGGGGGAAGTTGTGATGAAGGGCGTGCACCTGATGCTCCAGTGCGCCGTCTGGGCGGCCGCCGCCGTGGCGATCAATGGCGCCGTGAATCACCTCGCTCAATCGACGCTGCCGCGCCAGATTGCGCGCGCGATCGACGCGTCTCCGCCCGTCAGCGACCTATTCGTCGGCAACTCGCTGATGATGTCGGGACTCGACACGGCAGAGTACGAGGCGAGGCGTCCGGAACGCCGCGGGCTGAACATCGCGCTCGGATCCACCTCGCCGGTCGAGCACGATATTCTGTTGCGCCGCGCGCTCGGGCTCCGCCCGGAACGGGTGTTCTACGGGTTCTTCGACACGCAGCTCACCGATCCGGTCGTCGCAGGCGGGGATGTGCTGACCGGGAACCGGGCGCTGGCTTACTACCTGGACCTGGACAGCGCCACGCGTTTTTATGCCAGCGGCGACCCGGTGGGCGCGTGGCGGATGCGGTTGACCGCGTGGGTGCCGGTGCTGGTCGAGCGATCCACGCTTTGGGCCCGGGTGGAGATGCTGCGGCGGCGGCTGGGCGACGTCGGGCTGCCGCCGCAGCCGAGCAGCCGATTTGGCCGGGCGCAAGATTTTGCGCTGCTCGAGGCAAGCGACGAGGCGGGCTTCGCAGAGCGCTGCGAAGACGCCGCACGCCGCGAACTCGCGCCCCCGGTCCGCGATATGCTTGATGTTGCGCGGCGAGCGGGGTGCCGAGTTGTGGTGGTTGAGATGCCGCTGCCGTCCGAACACC
>JBGPMX010000272.1:0-6759 GCA_041487215.1 Planctomycetia bacterium
ATTCGCGTCGTTGCTGGGGTATGCGGCGTTCACGCTGACTGGTCTGGCGGCGAGCGTGGTGCCCGAGGCGCGCTACAACGTCGTGATCATGCCATGCTTCATGCTCGTCGCGGTGCTCGGGGCGGCGGAGTTCGTCGCCCGCATCCGCAGGACAGGGCGGCTGGCGCTGCCGCGGCTCCATCTTTCCGGGCTGGCGAGCGGGGCCGCCTGCGCCGCGATTGTGCTCTCGAGCGCCGGCTTCGCGATCAGCAGCACGCAGGCAGCAGCGGCGCCGCGCCTGCGGTACCTCGGCACCTGTGCGCTCGCGGCCGGGCTGCTGGGCGGCCTGATCTGGGCGGTCAGTCGGTTGGCGGTGTCGACGGACGGCGCCGGGCGCCGGCTGCTGCGGCGGTTCATGCCGTGCTATGCGCTGGGCGTCGTCGCCGCCGCGTTCGTGTCGCTGGGCACCGAGCCGCTCTGGGCCGAAACCACCGAGGTCCTACGCGGCTCGGACGGCGCCGCGGTGCGCTGCGTCATCCGCCCCGACCGCGCGCGGCTGGCCTGCGAGCCCGAACGGATGGAGCTGCTGATCGACGCGAAGTTTCACGTGTTCCGGCCGGACGGGGTCGAATGCCGCATCAACGGACAGGTGATCCCGGCCGACTGGGAGAGCGTGTTCGGGTGTTCCGAGCTGGTTCGCACCTCCGGCGTCCAGCGCGAGGCGTACCTGGCGCGGTTCTTGCCGGCGCGCGGCGAGGACGGCCGCAGCATTCCCCAGTGGCACGTCTTCCGCGTGCCCGATGAAATCAAGCACGCGGTCTGGGACGCCGAGTGCTGGTGCGTCGAGTTCCGGCCGATGCCACACCAGGAACTGGTGCTGGCGGTGGATCGAGAGCAAGCCGGCCGGCCCTGGACCGCGCCCAGCGTCGAGCGTTCGTCTCTGGCGAAGTTCCTGTTCGATGGCGACGCCCGCCTGGCCGAGCCGCTCCAGCCGGCATCGCTCGAGCGTGCCTGTACGGCGACCCAGGCCGGTCAGCATCGCGCGCGCGCGCGATCGCTCGGCGCGCGCTCGCGCATCCTGGTGCGCTGCTGTACCGGGGGCGCCCGCAGCTGTTTCTGATGCCGCGTCCACAAACCTATGAGGATACCTCAGCCGTGTCCCAAGCATCCGCTCCTTCGGTCGCCATCCCCGGTGGCAGTTTTCTGGTCACCGGCGGGGCCGGCCTGATCGGCTCGCACATCGTGGACCTGCTGCTCGCCGGGGGCGCTGGCCGGGTCGTGGTGATCGACAACCTCACGCGCGGCAGCATGAGCAACCTGGCCGAGGCGATGCGGCGGCCGGGCGTGGAATTCGTCCGGCTCGATATCCGTGACCGGTCCGCCATCGCGCCCTGGTTCCGGGGCATGGACGGCGTGTTTCACCAGGCGGCGATCCGCATCACCCAGTGCGCCGAGCAGCCGCGCGAGTGCCTCGAGGTGCTCATCGACGGCACGTTCAACGTGGTCGAGGCTTGCCGGGCCGGCGGCGTGCGCAAGATCGTGGCCGCCTCGAGCGCATCGGTTTATGGCATGGCCGCGGTCTTCCCCACCCCCGAATCCCATCCGCCCTACAACAATCGGACCTGGTACGGAGCGGCGAAGGCCGCGTGTGAGGCGATGCTGCGCAGCTTCCATGACATGCACGGCCTGGCCTACGTGGCGCTGCGCTATTTCAACGTGTACGGCCCGCGCATGGACGTGCACGGCAAGTACACCGAGGTGCTCGTGCGCTGGCTGGATGCCTTCGAGCGGGGGGAGTCGCCGCAAATTTTCGGCCGCGGCACGCAGTCGATGGATTTTATCTTCGTAAGCGACGTGGCACGCGCCAACCTGCTGGCCATGGCGGCTGGCGTGGCCGACGAGGTCTTTAACGTGGCCAGCGGCGTCGAGACCTCGCTGGTGGATCTGCTCGGGGCACTGGCGCGCGCTACGGGGGTCGAACTCGCGGGACCGCTCGCACCGGTCTTCCTGCCCGAGCGCTCGGTCAACCCGGTGCCGCGCCGGCTGGCCGACACGACACTCGCGCGCGAGCGCATCGGGTTCACAGCGGAAGTCACTCTGCTGGATGGCTTGCGCAAGCTGGCCGCGTGGCGCCGCGCGGCCGGCAACGCCGCAGCACGCGCCGCCTGAGCGGCGCTGGGAGAACACCATGGACTACGGTCAGAAGCCGATCATTCCCATCACCAAGCCGCTCCTGAGCGGGCCCGAGGCGGAAGCGGCGGCGAAGGCCATCCTGTCCGGCTGGCTGACTCAGGGGCCGCGCGTCGCGGAGTTCGAGGCGGTGTTCGCCGCCTACGTCGGAGCCCGAGAAGCGGTCGCCTGCTCGTCCTGCACCACGGCACTCCACATGGCGCTCGTGGCCGCCGGCGTGGGGCCGGGCCACGAGGTCATCGTGCCGTCCCTCTCGTTCATTGCCAGCGCCAACGCCGTGCGCTACTGCGGGGCGCAGCCGGTGTTCGCTGATGTCGATCCGCTCACGCTCAACCTCGACCCCGACGCCGCCGAGGCGGAGATCACGCCGCGCACGCGGGCGATCATGCCCGTGCACCAGATCGGCATGCCGGCCGACCTGGACCGCTTCCGCGCGATCGGCCGCCGGCACAGCGTGACGATCGTCGAGGACGCGGCGTGCGCGGTCGGCTCGGAGTACCGCGGCCGGCGCATCGGCGGCGACGCCGAGTTCGCCTGCTTCTCGTTTCACCCGCGCAAGGTCATCACGACCGGCGAGGGCGGCATGATCGTGACTCAATCGGACGCCGCCGCCGCCCGGCTCCGCCTGCTGCGGCAGCACGGCATGTCCATTAACGACCACGCACGCCACCAGTCCGCGCGGCTCATCATCGAGGAGTACACCGAGCTGGGTTTCAACTACCGTATGACCGACATCCAGGCGGCCATCGGCATCGAACAGATGAGGCGGTTGGACGAGATCCTGAGCCGGCGCCGCCAGCTGGCCGAGAACTACACACGGCGGCTGCGCGCGCTGCCCGGCATCCAGACCCCCTGCGTGCCCACCTGGGCCCGGCCGAACTATCAGTCGTATTGCATCCGGCTGGCGTCCTCGTTCCCGCTGCGCCGTAACGAACTGCTCGCGTGCCTGCTCGCATCGGGCATCCAGGCCCGCCGCGGCATCATGACCGCGCACCGTGAGCCCGCCTATCGGGACCACGGCGGCGGCGAGGTGCTCACGCACAGCACAGCGGCCTCCGACGAGACGCTGCTGCTGCCGCTCTATCCGCAGATGACCGCCGAAGAGCAGAACCGGGTGATCGAGGCGTTGTGCGAAGCAGGGGGGCGCGTCCATGCCGAAGCGGGTGCGGCCTGACAAGATCGCGGCACGAGAACCGCGGCCGCCAGGCGCCGCCGCACGCGGCGGCGGCCTGCCCGCTGACCACGGTATCCCGCCGAACCGATTCAATCCGCACTGCTGGATCGTCGGTGAGCCGTCGATTGGCGAGGGCACGTGGATTGGCGCGTTCACGCTGATTGATGGGCAGGGGGGGCTAACCATCGGCCGCGGCTGCGACATCAGCAGCGGCGCACAGATTCTCACGCATTCAACAGTGCGCCGCTGCCTGACCGGGCGCGCCCACGCGGCGGTGGACCGCAAGCCGACGGTGATCGAGGAATGCGTGTTCATCGGCAGCGGCGCGGTCGTGCTCATGGGCTCATGCATCGGCCACCACTCGGTGATTGGTGCCGGCGCCGTGGTGCTCGAGGATTCGGTCGTGCCCCCGTACTCGCTGGTGGTGGGCGTCCCGGCACGCGTCGTGCGCAGCGTCCGGGACGACGTCGAGCAATGGACCGAGCAGGCGCGGCGGGCAACGTCTCGGGCGTGACCGAGTACGAACTTGATATGCCGCGTCTGAGCGCGCAAGTGTCCGCCGGGGGAATACCATGGCGCTCGTCTCCGTCGTGTCCGCATTCTACAACGAGGCAACCAATATCGCCGCGCTGCGGCATCGCCTGGAGCGCGTCGCGGCCGGGCTCCGGCCGCAGCACGATTGCGAGTTCGTGCTGGTGGACGACCATTCGCACGACGGCGGGTCGGAGCTCGTGCGCGCATGGGCACGCCAGGACGCGCGGGTGCGGTACATCCGGCTGGCGCGGAACGCGGGGTCCCACGCGGCGTGCACGGCAGGACTGCGTGCGGCGCGCGGCGCTTGTGCCGTCGTCCTGGCGGCCGACCTCCAGGACCCACCCGAGACCATCCCGACCCTGCTGGAACGCTGGCAGGCGGGCCACGACGTGGTCTGGGCGGTGCGGGCCGCGCGCGCACAGATTCCCTGGACGACGCGGGTCACGGCGGGCGCCTACTACTGGCTCATGCGACGCTGCGCGCTGGCGAACATGCCCGAGCGCGGCGCGGATTTCCTGCTGCTCGACCGCAAGGTCATCCGCGCCTACCTGGCCATTGCCGAAAAACACACCAGTTTTCTTGGCATGATCCTCTGGCTCGGGTTCCGCCAGACCGAGATCGAGTATGTGAAAGAGCCGCGCGCCGCGGGCGTATCGAAGTGGACGCTGCGCAAAAAGCTCAAGCTCTTCACGGACTCGTTGCTGTCATTCTCGACGCTGCCCGTCCGAATCATCGGCCTGGGCGGCCTGGGCTTCTCCCTGGGCACCTTGGGCGTTGCCGCGCTCGTCGTGCTGCGCGTGGGGGCGGGACGCACAGTGCCGGGCTGGGCATGGTGCGTCCTGGCGGTGTTCGCGGTGGGGGCGTGCCAGCTCGCCGCGCTGGCGATTATCGCCGAGTACCTCTGGCGCACCTTCGACGAGGTGCGCGGCAGGCCGCGCTATGTGATCGAGGAGACCAGCGACGACGCGCCTGATCACACTCGGAACGCCGCGTGGGACGCGGCGGCGTGAGCGCGGAAACCGCACCAGCCCGAGACACAGTATGGACGAAGCCCTAGATTGCACGACGAATCGCCGCGGCTGGCGCTGCCACGGCTCGACCGAGCCATGCGGCGGCGCAGCCGGCCGGCCGAATCGCCCCCGCGCGCTGGCGGCGCTGGCGTTCATCGCGCTCGCCGCAGTCGCCTACACCTGGCCGTGCTCGTTTTCGGCGACCAGGATCCCGTTCGGACGCGGCGACTGTCTGTCGTCCTACGTGCCGAACATCCTGCGCGCGTTCGACCCCGTGAGCGATGACGTGGCCGGAGCATGGACGCCCACCGCCTTCACGGGCATGGCGGAGAGCGATCTGCCGATCGGTCGTTACTATCCGCCGACGGTGCTTGCCTACCGTGCGCTCCCGCCGGCGCTCGCCTTCAACCTGCTGCTCGTTCTGCACACCATTCTCGCTGCGCTGGGCACGTACGTACTGCTGAGGGACGCGGGATCGCGCACTCTGGCCGCTCTGTTCGGAAGTGTTGTCTTCGCGTTCGGCGGATTCATGGCGTCGTACCGGCCGCACGTGAACATGCATCAGGCCGCCTGCTGGCTGCCCTGGATTCTGTTCTGCTTCGAGCGATTTCGCCGAGGGGGCGGCGCGGTGTGGGTCGTCGCGGCCGGGACGCTGATTGGAGTGCACGCGCTGGCCGCGCACCTGCAGATGGTCTTGCTCGGGGGCGTCGCCTGGATCCTCTACGCCGCGTACTTCTCTGTCGTGCGCAGCGCCGCGCCGGGAAATCGCGATGAGGCCTGGAGCGCGGGCGCCCTGGCTCCGGTGCGTCGCTCGTTCCGCTCGGCGGTGGCGGTGGCACTGGCGTCGTTCCTCGGGGCCGGCGTGGGATTGCCTCAGCTGTTGCCGTTCCTTGATATCGCCGCCTCGAGCCCGTACCACGATTTCGACATGGATTTTTACCTGAGCGGCTCGATGACGCCGCGCGACCTGACGAACTTCGTCGCGCCGGACCTGCTCGGCGGCCGGTACGGCGTCACGCACCCGCCCGGCAAAGTCTTCTCGGGTCCCACAAAGTACCTCGGGGTCGTGCCGCTGTTTATTGCTCTGGTCGGCGTTGCGGGCGTCGGCCGGGACGGGCGGCGTCATGGCTACTGGCTGCTGCTCGGCGGGGTCGCGCTGGCGCTCATGCTCGGCCGCTTCACGCCGCTTTACCCGGCGATGTCCGTGGTTCCGGTCTGGAACCTGTTCCACTGTCCGGTGCGAGCGTTCTGGCTGTTCGGGTTGGCCGTGGCCTGGTTTACCGCGGCCGGCGTCGACCGCCTGGTGAGCGGCGAGATCGCGTCGCGACAACGGCTCTGGTTCCTGGGCGGCGCTCTGGGGCTGGCTGCCGTCGTGGCCTGTATCGCCGTGCTCTCTGGCGAGCGGGGCTGGGTCGCAACGGTCCCGGTGGGCTACCCCGGGTTTTGGGTTGCGGGCGGGATGGGGATCCTCGGCTTCGCCCTGTTTTCCGGCGTGTTGTGGGGCGGGCGGTCGCGTGCCGTGTGGATCGGCCTGGCTTTCGCCTGCACGTACGCCGATCTCTGGTGGCACCACGGCCGGTTCCGATTCGAACCCACCCCGCTGGCCGCCATCGCCGACCCCGAGCGATTTCCGGAGGCGATTCGCTACCTGCGCCAGCGGGCGGGGCAGGACGGACCCGCCCGCGCTCTGGTGCTTGCGGCGGAGTTGCCCGTGCTCCCCGGCTCCGCGATCGGGGTGCCGTCGGGATATCCTTCGGTCTGGGGCATCTCGGCGTTGTCGTTCTATGCGCAGAGTCAGTCGGGCGCGCTCAGCGAGCTGCTTAGCGTGGATCGGGCGGGCAACTGCGACGCCGCCATGGCGCTGGCGAAGAA
>JBGPMX010000273.1:0-6754 GCA_041487215.1 Planctomycetia bacterium
CGGCGAAGAGGGTCGTGCCGTCCGGGGTGAGCCAGAGCGCCGCCGGGGCGTGCCAACGGCTTGGTTCGAGGGCGGCCGCCGGCGCGGCGGCGCGCGCGGCGGGCGGCCGCGCGATCGCGCCCGACAGCAAGCCGAGCAGACCGCAGAGCACAAGAGCGGGGAGTGACGGCGAACGAGAGGCCATGGAACGGCTCCCAGACCGCCGGAGAAAGAGCCGGAACGAACACAGGCGGATGATATGCCCCGGAACGCCCGCTCGCAAGCGAGGCCGATGCGAAGCAAAGGGCACTCCGGGGTGGCACGGCCCTCAGTCTTCGAAGGGCGTGGGGGACTCGGTCTTCGTAGCAGGTGCGGTCGACGACCCCGCCGCGGCGCGGACCGAAGGTCTCCCGCGCGAACAACCCCACTCCCCCAACCCCACTCCCCGCAAGCGGGGCGAGGGGAGCGATGGTCCCCACGGGGAATCTCTTTCCGTGCGCACAGCTCCCCTCGCCCCACGGGAGCCCCTCTCATGGATCATAGGGGCGAGCGTGGGGTGAGCGGCCGGCGGCACCGCGCGGCCGCGGTCCGGGCCACCCGACGCCGTTCGCTGGCAGCGCTCGCATCCGTCCTGTACACTCGATCCGCGAATGATTGCCGTAGGGCAAGCCGGACCCGCATGCAAGCGGCAGCGGGCGATGTCCTGCTCGGCCGAGTTTGGTGACTGTCATCCTGAGCAGAGCGCGAGGTACGAGCAGAGCGAAGGATCTGGGTACGAGTCAGGGAGATCACATCGCCCAAGCCTCAGGAGGACAACCCAGCGAAAGGCGCTGAACCAGGACACGACCCGCCTGCCGGGCGCCGCTGCTTCGTCCGAATTCCGGTCTTCGAGGATTCTCCTGCATGACAAACGCACGTTGCCGCATTCCCCTCAGCGCCGGAACCGCTGCCCGAGGTGTCGCACTGGCGCTCTATATCCTGTCCGCCACCGCGCTGCCCGCCGCCGCCCAGGACGCGCTGCGGCACAATTCCGGCCAGCCGTACCTGGATCCCGAAGAGACCGTGCGACGGTTCACCGTGCCGGACGGGTTCGAAGTCCAGCTGTTCGCCGCCGAGCCGGACATTGCGAATCCGATCGCCATGGCATTCGACGAGCGGGGGCGGCTCTGGATTGTCGAGTGCTTCGAGTATCCCAAGGGCGCGGCCCCGGGAACGAAGCCACGGGACCGCATCCGCATCCTCGAAGACAGCGACGGCGACGGCCGGGCCGACAAGTTCACCGTGTTCGCCGACGGGCTGAACCTGGCGACCGGGATCGCGCTCGGGGACGGCGGCGTGTACGTCGGTGCGGCGCCCGACTTCCTCTTCCTGCGCGACACCGACGGCGACGACCATGCGGACAGCCGCGAGGTGCTGCTCACCGGGTTCGGCCGCGAGGATACTCACGAACTCCTGAACACCTTCACGTGGGGACCCGACGGCTGGCTCTACGGCCTGCACGGGGTCTTCACGCACTCGAAGATCAACGGCATCGAGATGAACGCGGCGGTATGGCGCTACCAGCCGCGCACGCGTGCGTTCGAGATCTTCGCCGAGGGGACATCGAACCCCTGGGGGCTCGACTTCGACAGCCACGGATCGAGCTTCCTCACGGCCTGCGTCATTCCGCACCTGTTCCACATCATCCCCGGCGGCCGGTACATCCGGCAGGCGGGGCAGAACCAAAACCCGTACCTCTACGGTGAGCTCAAAGAGATCAGCGATCACCTGCACCACGCCGAGAGCGGCTGGGCGCACGCCGGCTGCGTGGTGCTCGAGGGCGAACTCTGGCCGCGCGACCTGCGCGGGTCGGTGATCTTCGGATCGATCCACGGCACGTCGATTAAGCGCGATGTGCTCTCCCGCAACGGGTCCAGCTTCCGAGCCAGCCACGCCCCGGACTTCCTGAGATCCGGCGACAAGAACTTCCGTCCCGTGCACCAGGAAATCGGCCCCGACGGTGCGATCTACGTGATCGACTGGCACGACCAGTGGCCGTGCCACCAGGCGCCGCCGGATGCGTGGGACAAGGAGCACGGTCGCGTCTACCGCATCGCGCGCCAAGGCGCGAAGCCGCCGCCCCCGGTGGATTACGGCAAGATGTCGAACGCCGAACTCGTCGAGCAGCTCGCGAGCCCCAACCCCTACGTGCACCGCACCGCGCGCCGACTACTCGCCGAGCGGCAGGCGCGCTCCGTGGCGCCGGCGCTCGAGGAGATCTTGCTCTCGAAGCAGAGCGGCCGGTCCGATCTGCTCGACCTGCGGGCGCTCTGGTCGCTCTACGGCGTGGGAGGCTTCGACGACGACCTCGCCGAGAAACTGCTCGGGCACGCGAACCCCTGGGTGCGCGCCTGGACCGTGCGGCTGCTCGGCGAACCCGGCAAGGTCTCCGAGCGGCTCCGCGGGCAGATCACCCGGCTTGCCGAGACCGATCCGAACGCCGACGTGCGGCTGGCCATCGCGGCGACGTGCCAGCGGCTGGATGCGGCCGCGGCCGTTCCGGTCCTCGAGCAGCTCGCGCTCTGCGACGCCGACGCGGGCGACCCCGCGATCCCGCTCATGATCTGGTTCGCTTACCAGCGGTCGGTAGCCGAGCACCGCGAGGAGACGCTCGACTGGCTGCGCGCCAACGCGGCGGGGCACCCGATGGTGACCCGCGAGATCCTGCCGCGCGTCATGCGGCGGCTCGTCGCCACCGGGAAGCCCGAGGACCTCGACGCCTGTCTGCACTTCGTCACCAGCGTGGATGACGCAGCGGTCCGCCGCGCGGCGCTCGAGGGGCTGGTGGCCGGGCTCGAGGGCAGGCGGGTCGAGCCGCCCGAGGCGTGGGCGCGCGTGCGTGGCGCGCTGTTCGAGAGCCGCGACCCGAACGTGCGGCGGCTGGGGCAACGCCTGGGCGCCAGTTTCCGCGACAGCGCAGCCGTGCACCAGGCGGAAAAGATCGCCGCCGACCGCGCCAAGCCCGCCGCCGAGCGCGCCGAGGCGTTGCGCTCGATCGCCACGGCCCGGCTGGCCGATTCCCTGCAGCCGCTCGAGGATCTGTTCGTGTCCGACTCGCCGCCCGAACTACGCCGCGAGGTGCTCCGCGCACTCGCTTCCTATGACAACCCGCAGATCCCTCGTTTCGTGCTCGAGCGCTGGGAATCGCTGCCGGACTCCCTGCGCGAAGACGCCCTCCAGCTGCTCACCGGCCGCCGCGACTGGGCCGACGCCCTGCTCAGCGCCATGGCCGCGGGCAAGATCCCGCACGACGCGCTGTCCGCACCCGCCGCGCAGCGTATTGCGGCGCTCCGGGACAAGGCGCTGATCGCGAAGCTCGAGAAGACCTGGGGCACGATCCGGGCCCAGACGCCCGCCGAGATCGACGCGCTCATCAAGCGCATGCGCGGGGTAGTCGCGGCCGCGCCGGGGAACGCCCGAAACGGCGGCGCCGTCTTCGAGAAGAAATGCATGGTGTGCCACAAGTTCGACGGCAAGGGGAACGACGTGGGCCCCGACATCACCGGCGCCGATCGCAGCGTGGAGTACCTGCTGATCAACATCCTGGACCCGAACCGGGTGGTCGGCCAGCCCTACTACACGCACGTGGTGGCGACCAAGAGCGGGCGAGTGCTGACCGGCAAGCTGGTGAGCGACACGCCGCAGGCGATCACGCTGCAAGGCGAGAACAACAAGATCGACATCATCCCGCGCGACGATATCGACGAGCACGCGGTCAAGAACATGTCGGTCATGCCGGAGGGGCTGCCCAAGGACATGAGCGATCAGGAGTTTCGCGACATGATCGAGTTCCTGCGGCGGAAGTAGCCACGCGCTGCGCGCCGGGCGCTCGGCGATCCGCGTGGGACGTGCATTTCCTCACGCCACATCGTCCGTCCAATCGAGCTGTTTGCCGCAGGCGGGGCATGGCGACACGCCACGTGGGACGGGGGCGCCGCATTCATAGCAGAACGACTCCTCTTCCGTGGCTTCCCCTCGCCCCGTCCGCTCCGCCCGGTCGATCTGGCGTTGCTCGTATTCCAGGACGATCTCCCTGGCACGGGGGCCATCCGGTCCGTGGACCATGAGGTGCGGCCCGGCGACATCCGGCGCATCTCCCAAGATGTCATTGAGCGCATCATCGACGACTCGTGCCTCGATGCCGGCTTCCTCCAATAGCCCGCGCAGGAAGTAGGCTTCGGGCAGGTCGCGGGCGATGTAGATCTCGACCGGTTCTTCGTGCGCCATGATCCGCCTTTCTGTCGCGGCTGCGGCGAGTGCTGCGGCAAACGATCGATCGCGCGGCAACACTTCGCAAGGCTGCTCCAGCGTCATCGTATGCCGGCCGCTCGAGCCGGACAAGGCGCGCGTCCGTGCTGCCGAGTCACGCTTCGCCGAACTCGCCCGACTAAGAGAGACGCGACACTGCACAGTTCGACACGCTACACTGAAAGAGCGCGGACCGCATAACTCAGCCACGAGGAGCCAGGCGTTGGACATGTCGCACAAGCCTCTTGCCGGACGAAGCGTCGCCATCCCGGAGACCCGCGAGCTGGACCTGCTGGCTCAGATGCTCGAGGACAAGGGGGCTCGAACCGTGCGCTGCCCCATGGTCACTATTCAGGACGCGCCGGACGCGGCACCGATCGAGGCGTGGCTCGAGGAGTTGGCCGGCGGGCGATTCAGCGACCTGATCCTGCTCACCGGCGAGGGGCTCCGCCGTTTGCTCGGTTTCGCCCAGCGCGCGGGGAACCGCGACCGCGTGGTCGCGGCCCTGCGCGGCGTGCGCAAGATCACGCGCGGGCCCAAGCCGGCCAGGGCATTACGCGAGATCGGCCTGACACCCGATCTTGCCGCGGAACTCCCCACCACCGACGGGGTCATCGCCGGTCTGAGCAAGGAGCCCATGACCGGGCGCGTCGTCGGCGTTCAGTTGTATGGGCAGGATCCAAACCAGAAGCTTGTGGCATTCCTGGAGCAGAACGGGGCGACCGTGCGAACGGTGGCCCCCTACGTCTATGCGCCGGCCAGCGACGAGCAGCGAGTGCTGGACCTGATCGTACAGCTAGAGCGGGGCGAGGTGGACCTCATCGCCTTCACGAGCGCCCCCCAGGTCGAGCGGCTCTGGGACGTCGCGGGTAAATACGGCGTGCTCGCGTCGCTGACAACCGGCATGGCGCACACGCACGTCGCCGCAGTGGGGCCGGTGGTCAGCGCAAAGCTTCGCGAGCACGGGGTCGCGGTGCAGATCGCCCCCGACTCCTCGTTCTTCATGCGGCCGATGGTGAACGAGATCATCAAGCATCTGCCCGCGCGCGCACACCAGGAACCGCTGGAAACGCTGCTACAGCCGCCCGACACGTCGCGCTAATGCCGACTCGCCGCTCGCCCAATCAGAGAGACCGGACTCAGGAATTGCGCAACCGATCAACGAGAAGGGGCACGAGGGGATCGCCAGGAAACCGACCAAGCCGCGTTCTCGATCAACCGCTGCCCGCCTTCTAGGCAGCGCGCAGGCTTGGCGCACGGGAGCACGCTCCGATCCATCCTCGGTTGCTGGCTTCTAACCATTGAATTCGCCGGCACTTGTTGTAGATAATACGGCCTGCTGGGGCTATCGCGAGGGACGCGGCACCCGGCTTGCACTTCTCGCTAGAAACGCCAGGCACGGTGGGAGAAAAGATGGTGATGCATCTTCCCACAACGCATGGGTTAGCTTCCGCAGTGCTTTCACTGTCATCGTCTGCGATTGGGCGCCTACTTTCCCGATGTCCCCTATCAGGAGGTATGACATGAGTCCCAAGCAGCAACGGAAGTTTCGTGGTTTCCGCCGAGTCTGGCGTCGCCCGCGCGACTGGACGCGCTGGTTTCGCGAAGGGGTTCTCGAATCAGGTGTGCGGGGCAGCGCCCGGCTGCGTACGGTGCTCTCCGGCGCACGGATGTCATGAGTGATCGTCCGGCGACTCTGGAAAGCTCCCTGCTGCTGACACTGGAAGAGATCAGCCAACTGGTTTCGCACAGCCATGACCTGCGCGAGACCCTGTCGAACATCGTTGGTCTGATTCAAAGCCGGTTCCGAACCGACGTCTGCTCGGTATACGTCCTCGAGCCCGATCGTGGTGAGCTGGTGCTCGGCGCCACGATCGGGCTTCGGGCCGAGAGCGTCGGCCGGGTCCGCATGCGAACCGACGAGGGGCTCACCGGGCTGGTGGCCGAACGTGTCGGGCCGGTGATGGTCGATGATGCCTTTGCGCACCCGCGGTTCAAGTATTTCCCCGAAGCGGGCGAGGATCCTTATCATTCGTTCCTGGGCGTGCCGCTCGTCGAGGGCGGGAGTGTCCAGGGGGTCCTGGTCGTTCAGACGATCGAGCCGCGCCGCTTCACGTCCAGCGAGACGCGGATGCTGGTCACGGTGGCGTCGCAGCTGGCGCCGCTGATCAGCGAGGCCCGGCTGCTGGATTGCGTGGGGGCCGCGGCGCACCGTACGGTCCCACTCCCATCCCCGCCCGCTTCCCCGCCGGCTGCACTCCGCGGCGTCTCGCTCAGCCCCGGCATTGGGGTCGGCGAGGCGTACATCACCGACGACTTCGAGCAACGCGGCTACGCCGACCGGCTGGCGGGCGATCCCGACGCGGAGGCCGAGCGGCTGGCGGCCGCCTCCGAAGCGGCGCGGCAAGAGATCACACACATCAGCCAGCGCATCTCGTCGCTGGTCGGCGAGGAGCACGGCGCGATCCTGCAAGCGCAGCTCATGATC
>JBGPMX010000274.1:0-6713 GCA_041487215.1 Planctomycetia bacterium
ATATCTTCGACCGGCTGGAGCTGCTCGACATCGCCATCTGGACCGCCGAGGGAGCGCTCGAGAAGGATCCGAACGACGCGACCGTCAACCGGGCACTCGCGCAGCTCTATGAGAAACGCGGCGCGTTCACCAAGGCGATCAACTCCTGGGAACGCGTCAAGAAGGCGAAGCCCGAGGACGAAGAAGCGGATAAGAAGATGAAGGACCTGGCCGCCAGCGCCACGATCGACCGGGGCGGCTACGCCGGTGCTGAATCGTTCACGCGAGCCATCGCGGACAAGTCCAAGACCCAGGAGCTGCTCGACGAGACCAAGGGAGGCACGAACGAGTCACGGCAGGCGCAACAGATCAGCGAGCTCGAGCAGCGCGTCCGCAACAGTCCGGGAGACGTGCCACCGTACCTTCAGCTTTCGCAGCTCCTGCGCCGCCAGGGAAAGCTCGAGCAGGCGCAGGCGGTCATGGCGAAGGGGCTCGCCGCCACGGGCGGGCACCCGGACGCGCAGAACGAGCTGGCGGAGATCGAGATCGAGCGGCTCAAGCACGATCTGGCGGTCGCCCGCAAGCTGGCCGCGGAGCGGCCCAACGACGCCCCGGCCCAGAAGAAAGTGGGCGAGCTGGCGCGCACGCTGAACGACTTCGAGCTGCGCGAGTACCAGCGACGCACCGAGCGTAACCCGACCGACCTGTCGCTGCGCCTGCAGCTCGGAATTCGACTGGCCAAGGCGGGGCGGTTTGACGAGGCGATCGGCGAGCTCCAGAAGGCGAAGAACGACCCGCGGCGCAAGGGGGAGGTGCTGTTCTGGATCGGCCGCGCCTTCCACGCCAAAAAGAATACCCGCATGGCCAAGCGGCACTACGAGGAGGCGCTCGAATCGCTTCCGCAGGGAGAAGAGGAGACGTTCAAGGAGCTGCATTACCTGCTCGGCCGCCTCTGCGACGAGATGGGGGACAAGCCCGCCGCCGTCCAGCACTACGAAGAAGTGGCGGCCGTAAATTACGGCTACCGTGACGTCGCCAAGCGGCTCGAAGCCCTCGCGGGCGGCGACCAGGGGACAGCGACGAGTGCGGCGCAAGACACGGCAGCGGATGAGAGCGGGGCCGGCCATGATCAAACGATGCCGTAGTCCCTCCGTCACCGTTGGAAGGATACCTGCCAGGCTGTCATCCTGAGCCGGCAAGGAACGAGCAGCGGAGGAACGAGCAGCGAAGGATCTCCCCGGGGTGGGGACCCAGGTCATGGCCAGAAACGTTTTGAGTCACCAGGATTGACGGAGAACGAATGCCTCACACAGTATCCGCGAAGAAGCGTCTGCGTCAGAACGCGAAGCGCAGGCTCAAGAACCGAGCCACCAAGCACGAGATCAAGAGCTACCTCAAGAAGGTGGTGGTCGCCCTGGACGCGAAGGATTCGGAAGCGGCCACGCGCGAGTTCCGCGTTGCGACCAAGAAGATCGACAAGGCGGCGGCCCGGCGCATCCTGCACCCCAACGCCGCCGCGCGCACCAAGTCCCGCCTCGCCACCCGCCTGGCCAGCCTGCAGACAGCGGGGAAATAGTTCCCCCTAGCGCGGATTATTCACGTAGGCTGGGTCAAGATCGCGGAACGTGAGGGTGGGTCATCGCAAGCCAGCTGGTGCTCGAAACTACACAGAGTTCTGACATCATGATTCACTCTAGCACGCCCCTGCGTGGCGGTTCCGCTACTGCACCAGCTCCAGGGTCGCCCACACGCTCGGGTCCTCGGCGAAGGGAAACCCGCGCAACGCGGTCAGAGTCTGCTCGCCCCGCTCGCGATCGCGCACGCGGTAGTAGAAGCCGAGCCGCGTGTTCAGCGACGGATCGAACCCGCTGAGCAGCGGCGCGGCCAGAAAAGCATCGATGCGGTAACCGTCGCGGCGCACGCGGCCGCGCACACGAATGTCCGCGGGATCGCACAGCGGCGCCTCTTCGCGCGCCCGGTGGATGGGGCGTTGGACCGCCCAGGCATGCGCCCCGGCGCGGCCGCCGCCGGTCGGGGCGAAGAAGAAGTGATGACAGAACCGGCTCGCGCGGTGGATCGTGCGCGTATCCCGCGTGTCGAGCCACAGGTCGAGCCCGTCGCAGGCTTCGGGATGATCTGGGTTGCCCCGCACGTCTGCCGACACGTGGATGCCCGCCTCGTTCCAGGCCAGCCGCAGGTCGGCGAAAGCGGTCAGGCCATCGAGCTCGCCGAGAAGCGGTACGCGGCACTCTTCGCCCAGCTCGAGCGGCTGCCGCGCACGCTGCACGGCCCTCCACGGGCACCGTAGCGTGTATCGAAACAAGAAAGCGGTGGGGATGATGGGCGCGGTCATGCCGTCTTGCGGCCGAAGCCGCTCCGGAATGCCTGGTACGAGCCGCGCAGGAACGCCGCTAGCTCCTGCGACCGAACGTCCTCGGCACGGCGAAAACCGAGCTGCACGCAGTCGGCCGACTTGGCCGTCGAGCGAATCTCCACGACCGGGCCGACACGATCGAGCTGCGCCAGGTTGTACTGTCCCTTCGGACACGCCAGATCGAGCGTCAGCGCGTCGGGCGACTTGGTGTTCAGCCAGCCCCACGCGCGCGTGATGCCCGGCGCACGCAGCCCGACCGCGTGTTGCCCCTCCCAGTCGAACACTACGTCGGGCGTCGCACCGCGCAGCAGCCCCACCAGCCGATCCAGAATCGCGTGGTCCCAGCGCGCCGGGCGCCCCGCCGGAAAGCCCTTGCGGGCGAAATGCCATTTCTCCTTGAGCACTTTCCACGGCATGAGCTCGGCCGGCTTCCGGCCCAGCCGCTCGGCCGTTTCCTGGAACGAGCGCACGGCTCGCTCCAAAAAGTTCCAGAAAGCGGGCGTGTCGATCTCTTGGATCCAGTGCACCGCGAGGACGCTCTCCTGCCACGGCCCCGGCCCGTTCCGCAGCGTAACGCGATCGTTGCGGCCGTAGATCGGCAGCTCGGGGATGTCGTCGAGCGGCTTGAGGGCGAGCGACCGCGCGAGCTCGTCCGCCTTGAACGTGCCGCGGCGGCAGCGGAACTTGAGCCGCACGAGCCACTCTTCGCCTGTCGACGCGTGGAAGAACCAGCCGTGCGTCTTGCGCCGTGCCGCAATTTCGACCAGCGTGCGGCTGTTCCAGTCGGTCGGCCCGAACGCGCCGAGCCGCTGAATCTGATCGGCGACCGCGGCCACGATCCCTCCCTGCCAGCGGCATGGTTTCCCGTCCGAGCTCGTGCGGTCCACCGTGTGCCAGCGGCGTCCATCGCTTTCCCACGGCATGGCGGCCTGGACCTCGACGCGGTCCAGTTCGACGCGATCGGAGACCGGGACCGCGCGCTTCGCGTCGCGCGGCCGCTCTACGTGCGGGCCGCGCGCCAGAACCTCCCGCAGAATGCGCCCGGTATGCGAAGCGAGCGGGGCGGCGTTCGGCGCGGCAGCCGCACCCGCCCGGACACCGTCGCACGCCAACCCGGCCACCATTTCAGGCGGCCCTTCTGCGACGATCGTCCCGCCGGCGTCGCCCGCCTCCGGGCCGAGGTCGATGATCCAGTCGGCCGTCTTGATCACGTCCATGTTGTGCTCGACGACCAGCACGGTGTTGCCAAGGTCGACCAGCCGGTTGAGCACGTCGAGCAGCCTCCGGACGTCGTCGAAGTGAAGCCCCGTGGTCGGCTCGTCCAGGATGTACAGGGTCCGTCCGGTGCCGGGCCGCGCGAGCTCGGCCGCGAGCTTGACGCGCTGCGCCTCGCCGCCGGAGAGGGTCGGCGATGCCTGCCCCAGCCGGATGTAGCCGAGCCCCACGTCGCGCAGCGTCTCCAGCACCGTGCGGATGGCCGGGATGTTGCAGAACAGCTCGAGCGCCCGGTCGACGGACATCTCCAGGACGTCGGCGATCGAATGCCCCTTGTAGCGGACCGCCAGGGTCTCGGGGTTGTACCGCTTCCCCTTGCACGTTTCGCACTCGACCCAGACGTCAGGCAGGAAGTGCATCTCGATCGAGCGCTGCCCGGCCCCTTCGCACGCCTCGCAGCGCCCTCCCGGTTTATTGAAGCTGAAGCGGCGCGGCTGGTACCCGCGCACCCGCGACTCGGGAAGCTGTGCGAAGAGCTGCCGGATCAGATCGAAAACGCCGCTATATGTCGCCGGGTTCGACGTGGGCGTGTTCCCGATCGGGTCCTGATCCACGTTGATCACCTTGTTGATGTGCTCGAGCCCGCGGATCAGATCGTGGGCGCCCGGCGTGGTGCTGGCCCGGTGCAGCCGCCGCGCCAGTGCGGCCCAGAGGATGTCGTGCACCAGCGAGCTCTTGCCGGATCCCGACACGCCGGTCACCGAGACGAACGCTCCCAAGGGCAACCGGACGGTGAGATCCTTCAGGTTGTTCTGCCGTGCGCCGACGATCTCGAGCCAGGCGCGCCCGCGCCGCGTCGGCTGTGCCGCTCCGGCGTACGCCTCGCTCGGCGCGACGCGGCGGTTGGTCGGCACCGGGATGGCTTGCCGGCCGGACAGGTACCCGCCCGTGAGTGACGACGCGTCACCACGCACCCGGTCCGGCGGCCCCTCGGCGACGATCGTACCCCCATGCTCGCCCGCCGCGGGACCGAAATCGAGCAGGTAGTTGGCTGATTCGACCACCTCGCGATCGTGCTCGACGACCAGCAGCGTGTTGCCGAGATCGCGCAGGCGCTCGAGTGCGGCCAGGAGGCGGCGGTTGTCGCGCGGGTGCAGCCCGATGGTCGGTTCGTCCAGCACGTAGAGGACGCCGGTGAGCCCGCTGCCAATCTGGCTGGCGAGCCGGATGCGCTGCGATTCGCCGCCGGACAGGGTCGCCGAGGGGCGGGCGAGAGTGAGGTAGTCGAGCCCCACGTCCACCAGAAAGCGCAGCCGGCTCTGCAGCTCGCGCAGCAGGTCTGCGGCGATGCCCCGCTCGCGTGCCGCCAGCCGGATCGTCTCGAAGAACCGCTGGCACTCGGCCAGCGGCAGCGCGGCGATCTCGGCGATCGTCTTGCCGTGAAACCGCACGGCCGCCGCGTCGCCACGCAGCCGGCTGCCCAAGCAGGTCATGCACGGCACCTCGGCAGTGAGTAACTCCAGCCGCTGCCGGTAGGCGGCGGACAACCGCGACGCCTCCTCGATCGCCGGGAAGAGCCCCTTGTGCTGGAACGAAAAGGCGGGGCAATCGGCGGCGGCCGGCATGGCGATCCACGCCTCACCGATGCCGTGCAAGATAGCGCGCTGGTGCTTCGGCTCGAGTTTTTCAAACGGCGTATCGAGCGCGAAGCCGCAGTGCTCGGCAAGCGCCCGGATCACCCGGCCGATCAGCGGCATGGCGGCGTCGCCGGTTGCGGTCCCGCCGGGCGCGCCGAAACAGTCGGCGGGCCAGAGCGCGATGGCGCCGCGGCGCAGCGACAGCCGGGGTTGCGGAACCAGCACCGCGAGGCTCGAGCCCTGCTGGGTGCCGATCCCTTCGCACGCGGCGCACCAGCCGAGTGGGCTGTTGAAGGAGAAGTTGTGCGGGCTGAGTTCCTCGAAGCTCCGGCCGCAGCGATCGCACGCGAAGTGCTGGCTGAATCGCTCGACGCGCCAGCGCGTCTCGTCGATCGCGGCGTCTGCGTGCGCCACGTGCAACACGCCGCGGCCGAGGCTGAGCGCCGCCTCGACGGAATCCGCGATGCGCGATCGCCCGCTGTTCCCGCCGCGCTCGCCGCCGGCGATGACCACTCGATCGACGATCACCTCCACGGTGTGCTTGCGGCGATGGTCCACCGCCGGCACCCGGTCCAGATCAACCGTTCGGCCGTCCACACGCGCGCGCGCGTACCCGCTGCGCTTCAGCTCCTGCCACAGCTCTGCGTAGCTCTGAGGCTCGCGCCGCTCCACGGGCGCCATGACATAAACGCGGCTGCCGGCGGGCCGGGCCAGCACCTTCTGGATAATCTCGTCGGTCGTCTGGGTACCGATCGGCAGCTCGCAGTCCGGGCAGTGCGGTGTTCCCAGCCGCGCCATCAAAATGCGCAGGTAGTCGTAGATCTCGGTCACGGTTCCCACTGTGGACCGCGGGCTGCGGGACGTGGCCTTCTGCTCGATCGCGATGGCGGGCGAGAGGCCCGCGATGTGCTCGACCCTGGGCTTTTCGACCGGCGCCAGGAACTGCCGCGCATAGGCCGAGAGAGACTCGACGTAGCGTCGCTGCCCCTCGGCGTAGATGGTGTCCATGGCCAGCGAAGTCTTGCCGGAACCGCTCGGTCCGCAGAAGACCGTCATGCGGTCGCGCGGGATCTCGACATCGATCCCCTTGAGGTTGTGCTGGCGTGCGCCGCGGACCGTGATAGCCGCGATGCGCGACGCGGCGCGATCCGGCGAGGCGGCTGAAACCGCGCCGCCCCGGCCGGCGCGGCGCGGACGAGCCGGAGCGGTGGACGAGCCGGGGCGGGACAGCACGTCGCCGAGCGCCCGGCCCGTATGCGACGCCGCGCACTCCGCCAGCTGTTCCGGCGTACCGGTCGCCACCAGGCGTCCGCCCCCCGCGCCGCCTTCGGGACCCAGGTCAATGACCCAATCGGCCGTCTTGATCACGTCCAGGTTGTGCTCGATCACGACCACCGTGTTGTTCGCTTCCACGAAGCTGTGCAGCACCTCGAGCAGCTTCCGGATGTCCTCGAAGTGCAGCCCGGTGGTCGGCTCGTCCAGGATATAGAGCGTCCGCCCGGTGGACC
>JBGPMX010000275.1:0-6710 GCA_041487215.1 Planctomycetia bacterium
CGCCTTACGAACGATCCGTGCATGGCCGTCAGCGTATCCATGGTCCCTGCCGGCCGCGGTAGCCGTCGCGCAAGCCGTCGCGGATCGCGCGACAGACATCGCGGCGGCCGTGCAGCCGCCACCTGAGCATCATTACGACCCGCGACGGCGCGAACCAGAGGTGAAACAGCCGGCGCTGCCAAGGGGGCAACAGCCGGCGCGCCAGGTAAATGCGGTTCCGCGTCAGATAATAGTGCGGAAGCAACGGCCCCGCCGATTTTGAGACCGCATGAAGAGCCACCGCCCCGCCGGCCATGAGCACGTTGAACCCCCAACGCTTGGCGCGCACACACAGGTCAATCTCTTCCCCATAGAGAAACAGAGCGGGGTCGAGGCAGAACCCGTCCTCGGCACGACGCCGCCGCAGCAGGTCGGTGCGGACGAGCATGGCACACCCATTGGTGCGGTCGACCGGCCAGTGCTCGCCGAGCACGGCACGGGGAGCCGGGGCTCTCCGGAAAAGCTCGCGCGGGAACTCCCCCCCCGCGAACAACACGCGCTCTCCGGCCGGGTCCTTGATCACAGCGCCAACCACCGCCGCATCCTGCTGCTCGGCCACGGCGACGCATGCGGCGATGCAGCTGCGCGCCGGGATCGCGTCGTTGTTCAGGAGGAATACGTAGGGCGCGGCGGGCAGGGTCGCGAGCACGTGGTCGATGGCCGCGTTAACGCCGCCCGCGAAGCCGGCGTTGTGCGGCAGGGCGAGCAGAGTGCAGCGCGCGCTCGCGAAGGCGATCCGACCCGACGGATCGGCCGCCCCGCCTTCGGCGGCCGCCGCACACGGCCCATGCCCCGCGGCCTGTTCGGCCGCCCAGGCGGCGATCCGCTCGCGCGAACCGTCCGTCGATCCGTTATCGACCACGACGACGTGGCGAACCCCATCCGGATCGTTCTCCAGCGCAGCGAGGCACGCCAGCGTGTCGCGCCAGCCGTTCCAGTTCAGGACGATCACCACCGCGGACGCGTCGTTGGCGCGGCGCCGCTCCGAGCCCTCTCGCGCGGCGGCGCCGGGTCTGGCGGCCGCGCGGCTCATCGCGCGACCGCCCGCGCCGCACGGGGCTCGGCCGGAACCGCCGTCTCACGCCGTGCCACGCGCCGCAGGTGCCCCATCAGCGCCTCGTATGAGCTATCCCACGTCCAGTCCCGCAGCACCGCGTGACGCCCCGCTTCTCCCATCCGGCACCGAAGCGACGCATCCCCCAGCAGGCGCTGGATCGCCCGGGCAAACTCCCGCGGATCCCGCTCGGTCAGAATGCCGGTCACGCCATCCTGCACCGTCTCACGGATCCCCGCTTCGGCGACCCCGACGACGGGCGTGCCGCACGCCAGAGATTCCAAAGCCACGAGCCCGAAAGGCTCGAGGATATTGGCCACCGCGGTGAGCGATGCCTCGTTGTAGGCCCGCACCAGGCCCGGCTCGCTGATCAGGCAGTCGAACGAGACGAGCACGCCAAGCCGCCCGGCCAGGTCTGCGAGACAGGACCGGTAGGCGGCACTGCCCGCGTTGTGCACGAAGCGGATCCGAGGCGGCGATGGGAGCGTGGCGACGCTGTGAAGGACGAAGTCGGGCGCCTTGTTCGGAGAAAGGGAACCCACCACCAGGACGACCCGCTCGCGCGGGGCCCCGAGGGGTCGAAACTGTTCGGCGTCGACGCCGAGCCGGTTAAGACGCGGGGAGACGCCGTAGGCGCGGTAGATGCTCTCACGGGAGTAGAGCGAGTTAGCGCAGATCAGGGATGCCTTGCGCGCCGTCGCCGCGTCCGCTGCGACCAGCCAGCGCCGCACGACCCACTTCAGGGGAGCGAGCCGGCCGTCGCGTGCACCCACCTGGGGCTCGAGCACGCGCGCGTAAGGTTCCTGGCAATAATAGACGGAGGGAGTGCGGAGGTGCCGGAGCAGGCGCGGGGTGTTGCTGACCCGGCATTGCAGGACGAGCACGACGTCGTAGCCCCCCGCGTCGATGCGCTGCGCGAGCGTGCGAGACGCGTGCCGCGCATGCCACAGCGCGCTCCAGCGCGCACACCAGCCGTCTCCGCCCAGCGGCGCCGCCCCGCCGACCACTTCGGTGTGAGCGGCGAACGGCCGCAAGTCCAGAAACCGCTCGGCCGCCTCGTCATAGAGGAACAGGTCCACCGCGTGCTCGCGCGCCATGCGCTTCATCCACTCGTAGGCGCAACGCTTGGCGCCGCCGGACGGCAGGTTGTGAAATAACGCCACGCGCATGAGCGGCGGTCCTACGACCGGGTGAGACAGCGCCCCCGCGCGGCCGGCCGGTACGGCCAACCGCCGCGCGCGGGGGATGCCGGGCCGAGCTCGGTCACCCCCGGCCCCAGAAAGCAGAGGTGCGATGTGTCGCGTTGCCGCCGGCGCGGAAAACGCCGTGCGTAATCCATCGCCTCCTCCGTGGTTGCGAAACAGAAGCGCTGATCGCCCGGCGGTTGCACGCCGAATCGCGCGCCCAGCAGCGACCAGAACGGCCGGGTGCGGGGATGGCCCAGCGGCCAACGCATCAACCGCAGAGAACGACGCGACAGAATCTTACGCACCGCCTCGGCCAGCCGCCGCCCAGCGCTCGGGGGCACAAATCCGCTTGCCGCCAACAACACCCGCATCTCCCGCTTCGTCGCCCCGCTGGCCATCTGCTTCACCTCACGCGCGACCTGCTCCAGGTACCGGCCATGGTCCACCGCCGGGAACCGCGCGCTCCCGGTCTCATGACGCACGGCGCAGTACTCATGGATGATCGTGTTGCACAACGTGCGGAAGTCGGGGATCGGTGCGGCGAAGTTCAATCCGCGCGCGCCAAGGTTGGCCAGAAAATCCGCGCAATCGCGCGACACCTCGCCTCGCGCGATGCTCGCACCGTTGCTGCGATCCAAAGCGTAATGCAGCAACAACGAGCGATCGTAGTAGAGCACCGAATCGACAACGTGCAGGCAGCGATAGCAGAAGTTGAAATCCGGGGCGATGGAGTCGAACACGCCGCCGAACCGCGCGGCGACCGCATGCAGAACCGCCCGCGGTACGCACGCGTTCAGCATGCGCGGCAGGCAGGCGTGGAACACCGAGCGCGCCGAAAGTGCCAGAAGCCACGCGGAGTCGATCCGGAACGACCGCCCGGTCCACGGCGACTGCTCGAGCCGAACCGGTCCGGGAAAATCGACCACGCGGTCGTGGTTGTAGGTGACTACGGCGTCGGCATGACGGCTGGCGAGACCGAGCAGCTCGCCCAGGCAGCCCGGCCGGAACAGCATGCGATCGGTGAGATAAATGAAGTGGCTGATGTCATGCCGCGTGAGCGCGCGGCGGATGGCCCAGTCCCAGTGCGCGGCCATGGGCAGCGGTGCCGGTGGCCGCGCGTACTCCAGGCGGGCGTCGCCCTGCGCGCGGCAATAGGATTCCAGCTCGCGCGCCTCGTCCGTGCTCGTCGAGTTGTCGGAGACGAGCAAATCCACCGCGTCGGCGGCCTGATCACGCACCGACTGGATGGCGCGGATTGCCAGCCCCGCGCGGTTCCGGGTCGGAATAATCACCAGCGCTCGGCCAAAGACCGCGGAGGCCATGGGTCCTCTCAGGACAACGGGGCGGAGGGGGGCGCCGCCGGCACCTCGACGCCGCCCGGCAGGCTCGCTCGGCGCGCCGGGAACCGCTGCCGCCACAGCGCGGCCGCCATGCCCGCGCCGAGCGGCGTAACGACACCGGCCGCGGCGACGCCCAGCAGCAGAATCAGCCCCAGCAGACCGACCGCGGCCGGCGCCCCAAGCTGCGCCGGAAAAGCCAGCCGGGCCGGCAGTATCACCGCCAGCGCGGCGGCCAGCGGCATCGCGACATCCTGACCGTACCAACGCCACTGCTCGCCCGGCAATAGCCGGGTATGCATCACCGGGACTCCGAACAGCACGTAGCCACCGTTCAGGACGATCCAGACGACGGCCGCCCCGGTGCCGCCGTAGCGCAACGACGCCCCGATCAGCAGCGGCACCAGCAGCACCACCGCCACGACGTTCTGCCACAGGGCCAGCGTCGTCCAACCGTGTGCCAGCTGAAGCGCGTACGGCAGGTTTACCAGCGCATTTAAAGCGCTCCCCGCGATGAGCAAGCTGACCAGGCGGTGCGTGTGTGCGACGGTGACCGCATCCCGCGTCCAGATCCGCAACAATTCCTCGGAAAACAGTGACACCATAACGGCAACGGGCAGCACCAGCAGCGCCATGAGCTGGCAAGCCCGGTGGTAGAGGCGGGCGAGCTCGTGGCGGTCGCCGGTGGCAACCAACCGCGAGAATCGGGGAAACATCGCGGCGAACAGCGGGCTCACCACACACTCGAGCGACGCCGCGACAACCGCCGCGAGCGCGTAGTATCCGAACATTTCGAGCGACAGCAGCCGGCTCAGCACCAGCTTGTCCAGCTGCGTGAGGATGACGCTCAGCACCGCGATGCCGCTCAGGCCGACGGCGAAACGCCATATGCGGTTCAGGTGCGTGCGGCGGAAGCGGGCGCGCTCCCCCACCGACGGCAGCGACCGCCAGAGCGCCCGGCCCGTAAGCACCGTGCGCAGGGCCGCGACCAGGAGCTGCCAGCCAAAGAACGCCTGCACCGTCGGCGACACCAACGCCAGCACCAGCACGGCGCCGACGCCACGCACCGTGGCCACCCCGATGTTGATGCCGTTCAGGAGCACCTGCCGCTGCAGGCCGAGCAGCCCCCCCGAGTACAGGGCAAACGGCCAGGACAGCGCCATGACCATGCCCATGAGGAGCAGCGACTGGCGCACCGCCGACGCAGGCAGCCGCTCGGTATTCACCCAGCGGGCGGCGAGCGGTGCGGCCAGCAGCACCCCGGCGCCAATGACCGCGCCCGTCCCCCAGTAGATGAGCTCCAGCGTCCGGACAAGGTCACGCGCTGCGCGGCCCGCGCGGTCATCGGCCGACATCCGCGCCAGCTCGCGGTTCAGCGTCGCGCTGAGCCCCAGATCGAGCAGCGACAAGACGGCCCAGAGCGACGCGAACAGGCCGATCAGCCCGTACGCCTCGGGCCCCAGGTACCGGATGTACACGGGGACGAACAGCAGGTTCATCAGCGCGAGCCAGCCGCGGCCCGCGAAGTTCGCGAGCACGTTGCGTCGCAACATCTGGCCCGAGTCGGCCGCGGTGTTCGCGCTGCGCTTTGTCATAGCCTTCGCTACCTGGTGGACGGCCCGTACGTGACGTTGCGGCCCAGCTCGCTCTCATGGAACGGCCACGCGGGCCGCTCCAGCTCGAACTCCGGGTGCGCCGCCGCGAACTAGGTCGCTCGCATGAGGTCCACGAGCTCAATCTCGAGCGCGCTCGCGGCGAGGAGCCGGCGATTCTCCTCGACATAGTTGGGGTTGAGCACCAGGGCGGACCGGACGCCGAGCCTGGCCAGGCCGGGCAAACCCACGATAGGATGGCCGGTTCCGGGAATATAATGCCCCTGCTTGGTGGGGTTGATATCGGCCACACAGCGCAGCCATTCGCAGCACGGATCCACCAGGTTCGCGAATGTGACTCCTTTGGCGCCGGCGCCCCAGAGCGCGACGGACTCGCGTGCCGCGCGGCGCCGCGTCTCGTTCCGCCACGACTCCACGAGGTCGCTCTCGGCCGATGCGAACTCCGCCGCCAGCGCCGGCAACTCGTTGGAATCGGCGCGGGGTGTCGCCGGCGCATCGCTCACACTCGCCTCGACCCAGAGGTACTGGCCGCCGAATACATGCCGCGCGGCATCCACCTGGAATCCGGCGCGCTCCAGCGCGGCAGCCAGGGAGTCCGCGGTAAAGTACGAGCAGTGCTCGTAGAACAAGTCCCAGACGACTCGGTGCCGCAAGATCCAGGCCACGCACGGCGTTTCCAGGAACAGCCTGCAGCCGGGGGAGTCGGCCAGCGCGGCCCGGATCGACCCCAGCAAGCGCAGCGGATCCGGGACGTGCTCGATCACGTGGCGGCACACCACCGCGTCCGCCCGGATCGCGCAACAGTCGGGGCCATAGTACCGCCGCTCAAAGCGGAGGCGGCCATCGAGGTCTTCGAGGGGCCCCACGTAACTCGGGTCGAAGCCGTACCCCCGATTATTGCCGCCGGGCATCTCGACCAGGCGGCGCAGGAACGCGCCTTTGCCGCACCCGACCTCCACAACCTGTTGGTCGCGAACGGATCGTTCGTTCACCAGGTACGCGGCAAGCCCGTCCGCGTGCTCCCGGAACGTGCCGGACCAGGTTTGCGTGTTGTCGTAGCTCGGGCCGTACTCGACAGCGCACGGGTCGAACGCGCGATTCCACAGGAAACCACAGTGCGCGCAAACGACGAGCTCGAGGTCGCCGCGCCGCGCCGCGCGCGCCGCCGCGGGATCAGCAACGAGCAGGTGCTGGTGCACGGGCACGCCACGCCGAGTCAGGAACGGCCCCCCGGCGGGCGCCGCGCACACCGGGCACTCAGCCCTGCCGTTCACCGGCAGCCCCCCACCACGCGATGGTTTCGTCCAGCCCCTGATCGAGATCGTACCGCGGCACCCAGCCGAGCTCGTCGCGGAGACGGCGCACGTCCGCGAGCAGGACGTCCGGCTCGCCCGACCGCTGCGGCACGGCGCCGAGCTGGAGCAGAGCGGTACTGCGCAGCTTCTCCGCGGCGCGCAGGACAACGTCGCGCACCGCGCGC
>JBGPMX010000276.1:0-6704 GCA_041487215.1 Planctomycetia bacterium
GGACGGCCAGGTGCTCGAGGAGGGCATCACCGAGGCGGGCTCGATGGCGAGCTTCACCGCGGCGGGCACGGCGTACGCCACGTGGGGCCAGCCGATGATCCCGTTCTTCATCTTCTATTCGATGTTCGGGTTCCAGCGCGTCGGCGACCTCATCTGGTCGTTCGGCGATCAGCGCGGCATCGACGGGCTCATACTGCTGGCCGAACGGCGCGTAGATCTTGAACTCGGCGAACAGCGCGTCGATGCCGAACGTGCGTGCCTCGTCGGGGATGATCGACACGATGAGTTTGCCGATCACCGGATCGCGCAGCAGGCGGGTGAACATGCGCACGAAGGAGAACGTGGTCGAGACCTCGCGCTGGTCCGTCCCCTTGTACAGCTCGTCGAAAGCGTCCGGCCTGGGCGCCGGCAGCGGCTCAGCCTGCACCTCGCGCCGCGGCACAAAGCCGCCCAGCGCACGGCGGCGCTCCTGCATGTACTTGAGCTCGACGCTGTCCTCGGCGGGCTTGTAGAACGGCGCCGCGGCCACCTCGTCGTCCGAGATCGGGATGCCGAAGCGATTGCGGAACTCGCGCAGCTCATCCTCGTTCAGCTGCTTCTGCTGGTGCGTGATATTCCGGCCTTCACCCGATTCACCCAGCCCGTACCCCTTGATGGTCTGGGCGAGGATGACCGTGGGCGAGCCGCGGTGCTCGACCGCGGCGTGGTAGGCGGCGTAGACCTTATTGGGGTCGTGACCGCCACGGCGCAGCTTGCGGATCTGGTCATCCGAGAGGTTCTCGACCATTTTGAGCAGCTCGGGGTACGCGCCGAAGAAGTGCTGCCGCGTGTACGAGCCGGGCTCGACCGTGTACTTCTGGTAGTAGCCGTCGACGACCTCGTCCATCCGCTTCACGAGCAGCCCGTCCTTGTCCTGCGCGAGCAGGCGGTCCCAGTCGGAGCCCCAGATGACCTTGATGACGTTCCAGCCGGCGCCACGGAAGGCGGCCTCGAGCTCCTGGATGATCTTGCCGTTGCCCCGCACCGGCCCGTCGAGCCGCTGCAGGTTGCAGTTTACGACGAAGATCAGGTTGTCGAGCTGCTCGCGCGCGGCGAGCGTCAGCGCGCCGAGCGACTCCGGCTCATCGGTCTCGCCGTCTCCCAGGAACACCCAGACGCGGGACGCAGAGGTGTCCTTGAGTGCGCGGTCCTGCAGGTAGCGGTTGAACCGCGCCTGGTAGATGCCCATGATGGGCGACAGCCCCATGGAGACGGTGGGAAACTCCCAGAAGACGGGCATGAGCCACGGGTGCGGGTAGGACGACAGCCCGGTGCCGATGGGGAGCTCGCGGCGGAACCGCTCGAGCTGCTCGACGCTGAGCCGCCCCTCGAGAAACGCGCGCGCGTACACGCCCGGCGACGCGTGTCCCTGGAAGTAAACCTGGTCGCCCCCGCCGGGCGCTTCCTTGCCGCGGAAAAAGTGGTTGAAGCCCACCTCGAACAGCGTGCAGGCCGACGCGTAGGTCGAGATGTGCCCGCCGATCCCCTCGTACTCGCGGTTCGCGCGCACGACCATCGCCATGGCGTTCCAGCGCACCAGGCTGCGGATGCGCCGCTCGATCTCGCTGTTCTCCGGGTACGCCGGCTGGCGCTCGGGAGGGATGCTGTTGATGTATGGGGTGTTGGCGGTGAACGGGATTTGGACCCCGGCGCGCCGGGCGCCCTCCTGGAGCCGCTCGAGCAGAAAGCGGACGCGTTCCGGGCCGTGTTTCTCGAGCGTATAGGCGAGCGACTCCAGCCACTCCGCCGTCTCCTTGGCGTCGATGTCCGTGCTCAGTTCGCTCTCAACCTCGGTCGCCATAGCAAAACCTCGCTGTCACGTGCCTGAACCCTCAGTGTACACAAGCCGGCGGATGGCCGGATAGCGAAGACGCGACACGATGGTCTGCTGATTCGGCGCCTTTCGCTGAGTTGTCATCCTGAGGCTTGGGCGATGTGATCTCCCTGACTCGGGCCTAGATCCTTCGCTCCGCTCAGGATGACAGAGCCCGCGTGCCCGGTAGTTGAGCGCCGCAGCCCACCCGGTGAACCCTTCGCTTCGCTCGTACCTCGCTCCGCTTTAGGATCACGGACCCAGGCCAGCAGATCAGGACACTCCCCGCGCTGCGCGCGCGGGGCGGGGCGAGCCGGCTCAGATCTCGAGCGTCAGCCGCGCCGGCTCCTCGATCAGCTCCTTGACGCGCACGAGGAAGCGGACCGAGTCCTTGCCGTCGACAACGCGGTGGTCGTACGAGAGCGCGGCGTACATCATGGGTCGGATCTCGACGCGGCCGTTGACCGCGACGGGGCGATCCTGGATCAGGTGCATGCCGAGGATCGCGCTCTGCGGCGGGTTGAGGATCGGCGTCGAGAGCAGCGAGCCGAATACGCCGCCGTTCGTGATCGTAAACGTGCCGCCCCCCAGCTCCTGGGGACTGAGCTTGCCGTCGCGCGCCGCGGCCGCCATGCGCCGGATCTCGGCCTCGATCCGCGCAAACGACAGGATCTCGGCATGGCTCAGCACCGGCACAACCAGCCCGCGTTCCGTGCTCACCGCCACGCTCAAATGTACGTGCTGGTGGTACACGATGTCGTCGCCGTCGCCGTACGCATTCAAGACCGGAAACTCGCGGAGCGCCAGCGTGCAGGCCCGAACGAAAAACGACATGAGCCCGAGCGACACGCCATGGACTTCGCTGAACCGTGTCTTGTAGCGTGCACGCAAATCGTTCACGGCGCTCATGTCGATCTCGTTGAACGTCGTGAGCATGGCCGCCTCGTGCTGGGCGCGGACCAGCCGCTCGGCGATGCGGCGGCGGATCTTGCTCATCGGCACGCGGCAAACCCCGTCGGCGTCGAACGCGAGCGTCGTGCCGGGTCGCTCGGCGCCGGTTGTCGCGGCGGTTTCGGCGCGTGGCGCAGCGGCGGGGGGCGGGCGATTACCCGGTGCGGCGTGCGGGGGTGAAACGGTCGCCGGGGTCGAGTGCTCCGCAGCGTGCGCCAGCACGTCCTCGCGGGTGACCCGCCCGCCCGGCCCCGAGCTCGCGATGGCGGTGGCGTCCAGGCCGCGCTCGGCGATCAGCCGGCGTACCGAGGGGCTCATCGCCGGCTCGGCCGCGGCCGGCTCGGGCACGGCGGGCAGCGGCGGGGCGGCCGCGGCGGCCGGTTTCGGGCCCGGCGGCGGTGCCGCACGCTCGGGGCGCGGCGGCCCGGCCGCCGGCTTCGCAGGCTCCCCCCCATCGGATTCCTCGATCCGCGCGATCGTTTCCCCCACGTGCACCGTCTCCCCCTCCTCTTTCACCCGGTGCAGCACACCGGCCACCTGGGCCGGCAGCTCGACGTTCGCTTTATCGGTCTCCAGCTCGCAGATCGGTTCGTCGGTCGCAACCCGTTCACCGTTGGCCTTGAGCCACCGGACCAGGATCGCCTCCTTGACCGATTCACCCATCGCCGGAATCTCGACGTCGGTTGCCATAGCGATCAGTGCTCCCCGCGCGCCCCAGCCGGTTCGGCCGCGCGCGTCCGAGAAGGAGCGAGGTCCAGGGCGTGCGCCACGAACTCCTCCTCCTCGATCTGGTGCATCCGGAACGACCCGGTGGCCGGGCTGGCCGCCTCGTCCCGGCCGTAGTATGACAGCACGCACGTATCGGGCAGGAGCTGCCGGAGACGCGGCGCCATGAACGCCCACGCCCCCATGTTGCGCGGCTCCTCCTGCACCCAGCAGACCTCTTGCGCGTTGCGGTAGCGCGACAGCAACGCCTGGATGTCCTGCTGCGGAAATGGGTAGAGCTGCTCCACCCGCACCAGCGCGATCCCCTCGACCGCGTGCTCCTCGCGTGCCGCCTCGAGCGTGAAATAGACTTTTCCCGAACAGAACAGCAGCCGGCGCACCCGCGCGCGATCCGGCACTTGCGGATCATCCAGGATGTACCGGAAAGAGCCTGCGCTGAAGTCCTCGAGCCGGGACACCGAACGATCGTGCCGCAACAGGCTCTTCGGGCTCATGAGAACCAGCGGCTTGCGGAACTTGCGATGGATCTGCCGGCGCAGCACGTGGAAATACTGCGCGGGCAGACTGGGGTGGCAGATCTGCATGTTGTTGTCGCCGCACAGCTGCAGAAAGCGCTCGAGGCGCGTACTGGAGTGCTCGGGCCCCTGCCCTTCGTAGCCATGGGGTAGCAACAGGACCAGTCCGCTCATGCGCTGCCACTTGGACTCGGCACTCGAGATGAACTGGTCGATGATGGGCTGCGCCACGTTGACGAAGTCGCCAAACTGGGCTTCCCAGAGCACGAGGTTGCGCGGGTCGGCCGAGCTGAAGCCGTACTCGAAGCCGAGCACGGCAAGTTCCGAGAGCATCGTGTTCACGACAGTGAACGGCGCCTGCCCCTCGCGCAGATGCGCGAGCGGCACATAGGGCTCCCCGGTCTGGAAGTCATAGAGCACCGCGTGGCGGTGGCTGAACGTGCCGCGCTGGGTGTCCTGACCGGCCAGCCGCACCGGGGTTCCTTCGAGCAGCAGGCTGCCCAGCGCCCACATCTCGGCGCAGCCCCAGTCGACCGGCTTCTTGCCGTGGGCCATGTCGCCGCGCGCGCTGGTGAGGCGGCCGAGCTTGGGGTGCCGGGTGAACCCGCGCGGAACCGCCGCATACCGCTCGGAGATGAGCCGCAGCACGTCGACGTGCACCGCGGTGTGGGCGTCCCAGTCGTTGCCGGCGCGTGTCATCCCTTTCCAGACGCCGCCCAGCGTGAGCACGCGCTGCTGGGGCCGGAGCTCGCGGGCAAAGATGAGCGCGCCGTCGAGCCGCTCGCGGATCTCCGAGCCGATCTGCTCGATGTCCCCGGCAGAGACCTTGCCGTCGCGCGCAACATGCTCGGCGTAGAGCGCGCGCACCGACGGCCGCGCCGCGATCTCCCGGTACATCACCGGCTGGGTGAACGTCGGATCATCCGCCTCGTTGTGACCGTACTTGCGATACGACCAGAGATCGATCATGACGTCGACTTTGAAGCGCTGCCGAAACGCGATGGCCAGGCGCGCGGCGTGCACCACCGCCTCGGGGTCGTCGCCGTTCACGTGGAAGATGGGCGCCTGGATCATCTTCGCCACGTCCGTCGGGTACGGCGTGAAGCGGGTTTCGCGCGCGGTGGCCGTGAAGCCCAGCTGGTTGTTCACGATGATGTGGATGGTGCCGCCGGTGCGGTAGTCGTCGAGCTCAGAGAGGTTGAGCGTTTCGGGGACGATCCCCTGCCCCGTGAACGCCGCCTCGCCGTGGATCAGGATCGGGACCACCCGCGAGTGCTCGGCATCCCCCAGGTACTGCTGCTTGGCGCGGACGATCCCCTCGATGACCGGGTCCACCAGTTCGAGGTGGCTGGGGTTGGGGCTGAGCGAGCAGTGGACCTTCCGCCCCGTGCTCGTCACGCGGTCATACGAGTAACCGAGGTGGTACTTGACGTCCCCGTCCCCCTCGGCCTCCTGCGGCAGCGACGTCCCCTCGAACTCGCTGAAGATGATCTCGCATGGCTTGTGCAGCACGTGGGCGAGCACGTTCAGCCGGCCGCGATGCGCCATCCCCATGATGACCTCATCCGCGCCGAGCGACGCCCCCTCTTCGATCAACGTGTTCAGGAGCGGGATCAGCGACTCGGCCCCCTCCAGCGAAAACCGCTTCTGCCCGACGTACTTCGCGTGCAGGAATTGCTCGAACTCGTCCGCGGCCGTCAGTTGCTCCAGAATGCGCCGGCACTCGACCGCCGCGAACGCCGGGTGGTTCAGGATCGGCTCCATGCGCTCCTGCAGCCACGCCCGCTGCTTCTTATCCGATATGTCCATGTACTCGACACCGAGCCTGCCGCAGTACGTCCTCTGGAGCTTATGGACCAGATCGCCCAGCGTTCCGTCGGTCGGACCCAGAAAGCCGCCCGACCCAACGCGTGCGCCGCGATCGTCCGGTGAGAAGCCGAACTCGCGCAAATCGAGCAACGGGTGCTGCGGGCGGTCGTGCCCAAGCGGGTCGAGCTGCGCCTGAAAATGGCCGAGCTCGCGGTAGGAATGCACGAGGTCCTGCACCCCCTCGGCCCGCTGCGCACCAGGCTCGCCCGTTGCCGGCGTGACACCGGAGCGTTCCGGCCGCGTCGCCCCCCGGTCGAACCTGGCAAAGAACGCGGCCCATGGACCGTTTACCGAGCTCTTATCTTTCTGGTACTGCCGATAAAGCCGCTCGATGTACTCGGCGTTCCCCAAATTCAAGAGCTCGAGCGATTCCATAAACCTTTGCCCTGTATGCGATCGCGGCCTGCGTGCGGGTAAACGCCGCGCGAATGATGCGATGCCGGCCCCTTAGGCATCATAGGGGAGCGCCCCTCGATGTGTAAATCCGTTCCCGTAGGTGTCCTGACCCTGTCCACGGAACGCAACCGGGTTCCCGGACCCACCGGAAAGGCGTAGGCGCGCCTGACTAAGGGCCCGCGAAAAAATAACTTGACCAATGGCCCCACTTGAAAGAGAGAATTCGCCGCGGATGGAGTGTGGACCGTGCTTCACGTCGCTAGACCCGAACGGCCATGAAGCTCGGCGGATTCTCTCTTTCCAAGCGGGCCCGGCCGCGTGAGCCGGCCGGAAATGGAGCAACTGCGGGCGAGCTCCGTGCACGAAGTTCGTTGTCGCTCCGAGCTTTTCTCGCA
>JBGPMX010000277.1:0-6695 GCA_041487215.1 Planctomycetia bacterium
ATGCTCGGGGCCCAGATGGATCCGACGCGATTGCAGCGTCGATCGATAGAGGTCATCCGCCATTGCAAAATCAGCCAATGCATAGTACACCCCGGCAAGCTGCTCTTGCGTGAATAGCGTCTGGGGACCCTCGGGACCGCATATCTTCCGTTGCGACTCGAGTGTGAGCTGAAGCATCGCTTGAGCCTTTGCATACTGCCCCGAATCTCGGTACACCGCGCCGAGCCGCGCTTGGGTCAACAGTGTCTCGCGATGCTCCGGACCGAGCGACTTTTGCTGCCCGTCGCACGTCGCTCGGAGCAACTCTTCCGCCTCCGCATATCGGCCAAGATGACTGCAGGCGGACGCGAGCATGTACTGTATTCTCAGCGATCGCCAGTCCTCCGGACCAAGTGTCCGCCGCGCTGTTTCGATCGCCGGTCGAAGCAGCTCTTCGGCCTTGGTGTACTGCCCCTGCGCATCGAGCGCGGCGGCGAGCGCGTGTTGAGTCACAAGCGTGTCCGGATGCTCGCGACCCAGGATCCTGACCTGCGCTTCGAGTATCGGTCGAAGCAGCTCTTCCGCCTTCGCGTATTGGCCGTCCCGGTAGCACGCCTCGGCGACCGCCCGCTCCTTCAAGAGCATCTGTGCGGGATCCAGAGGGCCGCTTCCCTGCGGCGAGCCGGATGTGCCCCGAAAACGCACCTGTTGGATAAAACGAGCCATAAGACGGAGCTGCGAGGGCAGCCCTTCCACGAGCACGGTAAAACCCAGCGATAGGCCAAACGCCCCCAGCGCTGAGAACAACCAGAGATCCCAATGGAGCAACGTCGCGGCGTGTCCGCTCGCGACCGTGTTGCCAGCCAAAAACACGAGGCCCGCTACCACACCAAGAGTGATGGGACGCAGCCTTTGCAGCCACCCAGGTCGCACGCCGCCGGCAAGAACGCCTGCGAGGACCGCGATCATGACGCCCGCGCCAGCCAGAACGCCTATCACCACCGAGCCGGCAACGAATTGCTCGACGCCGGCGAGCGCGAGCGCGATCACCCCGGCGACAAGCGCCAGCCAGAGAGAACTGGGAACGGATCGTGTCGCCTGGTTCATGAGCAAGAAAGCAGGCCAAGGTCTTCCCCGCTTCCCGCCGGCGTCCGGCTCACGCCTCGGACGCCGCGGCGGAGAGCTCCGGCGCGGGCGGTTCGGCCGCCGCGGCAGCGCGCGGGGCGACGACCAGCCCGCGCAGCACGCGGCCAAGCTCTTCGAGCAGCACGTAGAACACCGGCACCATGATCAGCGTCACCAGCGTCGACAGCACGATGCCGCCGATGATGCCGCGCGCCATCGGCGAGCGCGTCTCGGCCCCCGGCCCATACCCCAGCGCGGCCGGAATCGCCCCGGCCACCGTCGCCGCCGACGTCATCACGATCGGCCGCAGCCGCACCGGGCAAGCGGCGAGCACCGCCTCCTCGAGCCCCATCCCCCCCGCGCGCAACTGGTTCGTGTAGTCGACCAGGATGATCGAGTTCTTTTTGACCAGCCCCATCAGCAGGATCAGCCCGATCATACTCATCATGTTCAGCGTATCGCCGGTCCACCACAGCGTGGCCAGGGCGCCTGTGATCGCGAACGGCATGGCCAGCAGCACCGTGAACGGGTGCACGAACGAATTGAACTGCACCCCCAGCACCATGTAGGCGATGACGACGCCGAGCGCCAGCGCAAAGAGCAGCCGATCCAGCGTCTCGCGCATCGCCTGGGCGTTCCCGAGGTCCACCACGCTGTAGCCCTGCGGCAGCACGCCCTGCGCGATCTCCTGGCAGCGCCGGATCGCCTCCCCCTGCGACACGCCGGGCGCGGTGTTCGCCGTGATCTCGATCTTGCGCTGGTGGTTGTAGCGGTTGATGACCGGCAGCGTCGGCACGACCTCGAGCTGCGCCACGTCGCTCAGCTGTACCAGCTTACCCCCCGCTCCGCGCAGCGCCAGCGACGGCAGGTTGAGCGGACTCGAACGCTGTTCGGCCAGCAGCCGGATCCGCACGTCGTAGCGTTTGCCGCGATCGGTGAATTTGCCGACGCGCAGCCCGCCCACCAGCGCGCTCACCGTGTCGGCCAGCGTGCCCACCGGGACGCCCACCATGGCGCACTTGTCACGGTCCGGCAGCACGTGCAGCTCGGGCATCCCCGGCCGGTAGTCCGAGTCGATGTCCTGCACCAGGCCGCTCGCACGCATCGCGTCGCTGATGCGCGCCGAGTGCTCGATCACCTTGTCCCAGTCCTGCCCCTGCACGGCGAAGTCGATCGGGAACCCCTGCTGGGGCGTGAACCCCTGCGTGGACAGGTCGAGCACGACCGCGCGCATTCCCTGGATCCGGGCGAAGTCGCGGCGCACCTCGGCGATGACCTGCGCCTGGCTGAGCCGCCGCGCGCCGCGCGGTACGAGCCGCACGAACAGGTCCGCCTGGTTGATCAGCTTGCCCCGTTCGGTCGCCACCGTCGTGAGCAGCCCGGCCACGTCGGCCCGTGCCGCCAGCTTGTCTTCACACTGGCCGAGCACGCGATCGACGTAGTCGATGCTCGAGCCGACCGGGCAGATCACCTGCACCACGAACCGGCTCTGGTCCTCGCTGGGCACGAGCTCGGTGCCGAGCAGCCTGTAGTGCACGAAGACCCAGGCGAGCGCCATGAGCGCGGCGCCGGCCGCCACGACGCCCCAGCGGCCACGTAGCGACCAGCGCAGGAGATAGCCGTACCCGGCGGTCACACGCCGCATGAACCAATCAGTGGGCTTCACCAGCAGGAAGCCCAGCACGTAGCGATCCAGGAGCGCGATAACCAGCGGGCCGTAGCGCAGGACCAGGAAGCCAATCACAAACTCCGCCGCGCTCTCGATGCCCCAGCGTACGAGCTCATCCCCCCTGCCCTGTCCCGCCCACGGCGCCCGTGCGCCGCGGCTTGGTAGCACGGCGGAGAGCCACGACACGACGGGGAACGCCCACGACTGGCCACGCCAGCGCAGCCGCACCGCGGTACCGGCGGCCAGCATCGCCAGTCCCCCCAGGGCGTCCAGCAGCAGGCCGGACCGGGTCACTGTACCGCCGAGGCCGGCGAGGAAGCGCGGCACCCAGCCACGCACCCCGGAGCGACCGGGCGGGCGGTTTGCGGGCGGCGCGGCGTGCCGCGTGCTCAGGAAATACGCGCAGAACATCGGCGTGATCGTCAGCGCGGAGATGAGCGAGAGGAACACGGCGACGCTAACCGTGACGCCGAACTGGAAGAAGAACCGGCCGATCGTGCCGGTCATGAACGCGACCGGCACGAAGATCGCCATGATCGACACGGTGGCTGCGATGGCGGCGAACGAGATCTCGCGCGCGCCGACGAGAGCCGCCTGCCGCCGCGGCTCGCCGCGCTCGCGGTGACGGTAAATGTTCTCGAGCACCAGGATGGCGTCGTCCACGACCACGCCGACCGAGAGCGACAGGGCCAACAGCGTCATCAGGTTCAGCGTGAACCCCAGGTAACGGATCACAAAGAACGTGCCGATGAGCGACGTGGGGATCGACAGGCAGATGTTCAGCGTGGTGCCGAACGAACCCAGGAACATGTAGCAGACGACGGCGGTGAGCACGATGCCAAGGAAGAGCGTGAGCTGCAGTTCGTCCACACTCTCCTCGACGAACACCGAGTAGTCGACGGGCATGCTCAGCTCGAACCCCTCGGGCAGCCCGCGGCGCAGCTCGGGGAGCTTCGCCTTTACCCCCTCGCAGACCGCCACCAGATTGCTGCCGATCGCCTTGCGCACGCCCACGGCCACGCACGGCAACCGGTTGTACCGCGCCAGGCTGCGCCGGTCCTCCAGCCCGTCCTCGACCACCGCCACGTCATCCAGGTGGATCTGCTGGCCGTTGCGTTCCGCGAGCAGCAGGTTGTTGAAATCGCCGATCGAGTACGCCTCGCCCATGGTGCGGACGTTGAACTCGACCTGGCTGGACTTGATGTAACCGGCCGGAAGCTCGGTGTGCTGCCTCTGGATGGTCTGGATGACGTCGTCGGCGCCCAGGCCGAAGCCAGAGAGTTTCTGGGCGTCGACCCAAATACGGATGTTGCGCGAGCGGAGTCCGCCGAACAACACGCCGCCGACGCCCGGCACGGTTTCGATCTGCTGCTTGAATTTGTTCTCCGCGTAGTCGCTGATCTGGTTGAGCGGCCGGGCGCCGTACAGGCAGAGCCAGATCACGGGCAGGTTGTTGGGGTTGACCTTGGAGATCACGGGGGGGTCGATGTCGATGGGCAGCCGGCGCCGCGCGCCGCTCACGGCGTTCTGAACGTCCTGCATGGCCGAGTCGATGTCGCGGTGCAACCGGAAGTAGACCGTGACGATGCTGGTGCTCTCGAGGCTTTGCGACGCGATGTAGTCCACCCCTTCGACCCCTGCAACCGCATCCTCGATCACGTCGGTCACGTCCCCGTCCATCACGTCGGGGGATGCCGCTTCGCGCGTGACGACGACGCTGACCACCGGGAAATCGATCTCGGGGAACTGGCTCACCCCCATGTCGCGGTAGCCCAGGTAGCCGAAGACGATCATGGCCGCCGAGAGCATGACGGCGAAGACGGGGTTCTTGATGCTGAGTTCAGAAAGTGTCATGGGGTTTGCAAGTGCGCCACTCCATGGCGGATTCCATTTACCGCCACGGAGTGGCGGGCCACACTGCGGACACGCTCAGGCGTGAATTCCCGCCCAGATCCTTCGCTGCTCGTTCCTCGCTGGCTCAGGATGACAACGCCGGTGCGCCCCGGGCCTGGAGCGTACCAGGCTACCCCGGGTACACGGTCCGTTTGAATGCGACCCCCCTTGTCCCCCCCTTCGCAAGGGGGGGAAGGGGGGGTATCAGCCAGACGGGCCCGGTACGCGACCCGGGAGATCCTTCGCTGCGCTCGTTCCTCGCGTCGCTCAGGATGACACGCCCCTTACCTGCCCAACCGAGATCCTTCACTGCTCGTGCCTCGCTTCGCTCAGGATGACACGCCTTCACTTGTTCAATCGGAAAGTGACCGAGTACGAGCGGAATACTCAGGCTTCGCTGGCGGCCACGGCCGGCTCGAGCGCGGCGGCCGCTGGCTCGACCCCGGGTCGGTCGTGCGCGCCGGCACCGGTTCGCCCGGCGGCCGAGCGGACCACGGCCGCGGAGAAGCGATCGAGCACCACGTAGATGACCGGCACGACCACGAGCGTGATCAGCGTGGAAAAGACGATGCCGCCGATGATCGCGCGTGCCAGCGGTGCACGCGTCTCGGAGCCCGGACCCAGGCCCAGCGCCAGGGGTACGGCGCCCGCGATGGTGGCCAGCGAGGTCATCAGGATCGGCCGCAGCCGCACCGGGCAGGCGGCGAGCACCGCCTCCTCGAGGCCGTGGCCCTGCGCGCGCAGCTGATTCGTGTAGTCGACCAGGATGATCGAGTTCTTCTTGACCAGCCCCATGAGCAGGATGAGCCCGATCATGCTCATCAGGTTGAGCGTATCCCCGGCGGCCCACAGCGTCGCCAGGGCCCCGGTTGCCGCGAACGGCATGGCCAAGAGCACGGTGATCGGGTGCACGAACGAGTTGAACTGCACGCCCAGCACCATGTAGGCGATGACCACGCCGAGCACCAGCGCGAAGCCCAGGCTGTTCAGCGTTTCCTGCATGGCCTGGGCGTTGCCCAGCTGCACTACTCGGTAGCCGGCCGGCAGGACCGATTCGGCGATCTCGCGGCAGCGCGCGATGGCGTCCCCCTGCGACACCCCCGGCGCCATGTTCGCCGTGATCTCAATCTTCCGCTCGTGGTTGTACCGGTTGATGATGGGCAGCGTCGGCACGACGGAGAGGTCGGCGACGTCGGCCAGCGGGATGAGCTTCCCCTTGTTCGAGCGCAGGTAAATCGAGCGGACGCCCCACGGCGTATCGCGCTGCGTCTCGAGCAAGCGGATGCGCACGTCGTAGCGCTTGCCGGCGTCGGTGAAGCGACCGATGCGCAGCCCGCCGACGGCCGCGTTCATCGTATACGCCAGGCTGGTCATGGACACGCCCAGCTCCGCGGCCTTCTCGCGTTTCGGCAGCAGCCGCAGCTCGGGCATGCCCGGCCGGTAGTCCGAGTTCACGTCGGTGACCACGCCGCTCTGCTGCACGCGGCGCATGATCTCGTTGGAGTACTCGGCGACCTTCGCCCAGTCCGGGCCCTGCACCGCGAAATCGATGGGATAACCGCGCGTCGCCGTGAACCCCTGGGTGCTGAGATCGAGCACGACGCCGCGCATGCCGGGGACGCGCGCGAGCTTGCCGCGCAGCGCGTTCATCACCTGCGTCTGCGTCTTGCCACGGTGCTCGCGGTCCACCAGGCGGACGAACAGCACCCCCTCGGTCATGAGCTGCCCGGGCCGGGTGGAGATCGCGGCGAAGAAGGTGGCGACCTCGGACATGCCGCGCAGGGTTTCCTCGCAGCGTGCCAGTGTGCTGTCCACGTAATCGATGCTCGAGCCGACCGGGCAGATCACGTTCACGACGAACCGGTTCTGGTCCTCGCTCGGCACCAGCTCGCGCCCCACCGGGACCACCGTGAGCCGGGGACGCCCCACCGCCCGAGCCACCGGGCCGGGCAGCGGCTGCGAGACGCCGACCAGGAACACCGAGGCCAGGGCGACCAGCACCAGCGACGCGGCCAGTACGGTCCAGCGC
>JBGPMX010000278.1:0-6691 GCA_041487215.1 Planctomycetia bacterium
CACGCCGCTCAGCTCCACGACCTCGGGCCGCTGCGGGCGGTCCCCGCCAAGCGCGGCGGCCGAGATGCCGAGCACGATCGTGAGCCCGTCCCGGTCACCGGAGACTGCGGCGGGCCAGCTCCGCACGCGCGGGTGATAAACCGGGAGTGGCCAGAGGCCGGCCACCGCGTCCGTTGCCTGGCTCATGTTCAGGAACTGCTCGAGCTGCCCGAGCATGGTGGGGATCGCGCTGCGAACCTGATTCTCGATGCGGCTCGGGTCGCCAGAGATGCCGCTCACCAGGCTGCTCGAGACCCGTCCTTCGGTCATTCCCAGGCCGCTCACCTGCACCGAGGCGGGCCAGCCGACCGTCCAGTTGTCCGACGGGATACGGAAACGGCTGGAGATGAGCCGGAACTGAAGCCGGCCGCGGTTCGCCATCGGCTGCACCACGAATTCGAGCGGCAGGTCGCGGCGGGTGCCCAGTACGATGCGCACCGGCCCGACCACCGCCGACCGGCCCGAGCCGGAGACGTAAGTTTGGCCGAGCACGACATTCACGTTGCGCAGATAGAGCGCGACCGAGAGCTGGCCGTTGTCCACCGGCTCGATGAGGGCGCGGGTCAGTTGCGCTGAGTACGTGATCCCGCTCATCGTCACGTTGAACGTGTAGCCCGATTCCGACGTGACCTGAGACATGTCGGGGAGCCGGCCGCTCAATGCCTCGCGCGGCGCGATGAAGGGGAGCGAATCGGCCAGTGCGGCGAGCATGTCGCGCCCGAGCCGGACGTAGAGCGCGTCGGGCACTGCGACCGCGGGGATGAACGGGGGCTCTTGCGCGGCGCCGGCCTGCCCGCCCGGCGGCTGCGCGTAGGGGCGTACGGGGCCGTATTGAGTCGCTTGGGTCGTGGCCGCGGTGAAGTGGTGCACCGCACGCGCGGCGGCCTTATCCTGCCCCCTCTGTTGCTTGAGCAGCCAGGTGTACAGCTCGTCAGTGCCGTACGCCTTGTCCCAGGAGTTGTGTTCCGTGTTCGGGTACTCGGTGTACTTCGGGTGCCCCCCCGCCTGCGTGATCGCATGGATCATCTCGCGGGATCGCTGCGCGGGCACGGCGCGATCGTCAGCGCCGTGGAAGCACCAGATGGGCAGCTGCGCGAGCTTGGGGGCCCAGGACGGTTCCCCGCCGCCACAGATGGGCGCGATGGCCGCCCAGCGGTCCGGATCGGCCGCGGCATGCGCCCAGGTGCCGAACCCGCCCATGGAGATGCCCGTGAGGTACGTGCGATTCTTGTCGGTGCGGTAGGACTTTTCCACATCGCTTAGGATCGCCAGCGCTCGCTTGCCGTCAGGCCCATCCGGCAGCCAGCCGCGCGTGACTGCGCCCTCGAGGTCTTCCACCTGCGGGAACACGGTGATGAACGGGAACGACAGCGCGTGCATACGGACCGCCGGGCCGAGCCCCACCTGGACCTGGCGCTGGCCGTCGCTGCCGCGCTCCCCTGCACCGTGCAGAAACAGGATCGTCGGCCACTCCTTGTCCGCCCGGTAGGCATGCGGGACAAACACGACGTACTTGTGCGCGCCGGCCGCATCGCGGTACACCCGATCCACGAATCCGGTCTCGGCTCCGCGCGCCGCCGACACGGCTACCAGTACCAGCGCGGCGCCGCACACGGCCCGCGACCACAGTTTCCATTGGGTTCTCATCGATGCGTCCCTCAAGGATGACTGACCCCGCGTGAATGAATCCCGTTGCCTCGCGCTCCGCTTGCTGTCGCTATGGCGTCGCAATGACGTGTCCCTGTCGCTGATGGTAGTGCCCGCTCTCTCGCGCGGCAAGCGGCCAGCGCGTACCCGCGCGCGAAAATCCAGCTCAACCGTGGCGGAGTGTTGACGCAAGCCGGGAGCGGGTCAGGCGACGGCTTGGCTCAGGACGGCGGCGGGCCGAACCCCTACCCAAATCGCTGGACAACTTCGCGAGCATCGACGGTTTTGCCGCCGCCATCCACTTCATATTGCCGTTGGATAGCCCGGATCTCGTGGGCCTCCATCTCGCTTGGTAGCCGCGCTCGAATGAACGCGCGAGTGTCATCCAGGAGGAGAGAGCCCTCGACGGCAACGCGCGGGCAACCTCGGAGCGTGTCCAGAAGTCTCTCGGTCAGGTAGTCCTGCCATTCGTTGATCGGGTCGCGCGCCCACCAGTCGGGGTGTGATTTGACGCCCGCCTCGAGCACGCCCTGGTACTGCTCAAGAATGAACCGGCTGATCCACTTGAAGTCGAGCTCGGGATGGCGCTGTTTGATGAAGTGCACATAGACGGAATCCACCGCCACGTGGCTGTAGCCGCAATGAGACGCAAGCTCTTTCGCGAGGTAGCTCTTGCCCTCCCCGGGATCACCAAAGACCAGCAGAACACAATCTTTTCGCATCATTTTTGCCCTTCCCTCGTGCAGCACGGCCTTCGCCTACGCATAGACACTAGGCAGGGGGGAAACCTCATGCAAGGTGCCACCCTGCTAATCGCATTCCACGCCGAGATGGGCAACCGAATCTAACTTGGTGTCGCGTGGCCATGCGGCAGCCCATGGACACCGGCGGTGCCGATCTGCTGTAATCGGCCACGAGCGCCACCGCGGCGCTCGGAACGTCCAGAACACGAGGACGAAGCGATGCCGAAGCTCACGGTCGAGGGAGTTGGGGAGTTCGATGTGCCCGACGGAAAGCGGATGGTGCTCGCCCTGGAGGACGAGGTGGGGATCGATCAGCTGCACGCATGCGGCGGCAACGCACGCTGCACGACCTGCCGAGTCGAGTTCCTGGCCGGCGCGCCCGAACGCATGACCGTCGCCGAGAAGAATGTGCTCGCCGCTCGGGGACTGACCGGGGTCCGGCTCAGCTGCCAGATGCTCTGCGACCACGACATGACCGTTCGTGCGATCAGCCGGCTCGCCGGCAGCGGTCGCAAGGATGCGGGGGGTCGGCCGGCGCCCGAGATCCAGCCGCAGCCGGTCGAGTGGACCAGCCGAGACGCGAAACCGTGATCAGGCGGCTGCAAGAAAGATGGACGACATGTCGGCATTCCGAGCGGAATGCCGTGCTACCCATTTTGCGCGGCCCTTAGATGGCCGGACCGGGGAAGGGGGGCGGTGGGTCGGCGGGGAGGCCAATGGGGCGAGCGGGCGCCGCCGCTGCCGGCGGCTCGGCCACGCTCGGGGACCGGGCTCGAACGCTCGGCGGCTCGACGGCGCGCAGGCTCGGCTCGCCAAGCTTCCGGCGTTTGTGGGAAAAATCGAGATACCGGTCGAGACGCTGCTGCACTTCGACCCGCTGTGTCGCAGTTCGCTCCTGCTCTTCACGGGCGGCACCCGAACGCTGCTCTTCCGCGATGCGGAGGCCGGCAAATGCGGCCAGGCCCCAGAGGCCGATGTTGGCCCAGGCCGTCTGCACGGGCACCGGCATGGCGGGGCCACGAGCAGCCACCAGGACCACCACCGTAAAGGCCGCGATCAGGCGGGGGACTGTCGATGAGGCTGGGCGGTTCGGGCCGGGAAAGTTGTCGTCCATGGACCGCTCCTGCATAACACTCGTCCTGTCAATGCAAAGGTTAGGTCACGGTTTGCCCCCTGTCAAAAACGCGTCTCTCGCCGCCTGGTTGCCCGCCGGCTCGCCGTGCTCCAGAATGGTGTTCGCCGGTAGCAGCCCGTTGAAAAGTAACCCGAAGCGTCAGCGAGGCGGGCGAGTACGCGAATCGTTTGAGGAATTCGAGTCCCTCGCTTACGCTTCGGGTTAGTGTTTCCCTTTTTCAACGGGCTGGTAGGGGCCTCGTTGGGGGTGGCGCGCTTCTCCCCGCACCCGGCAGAATTCGTCCGTAGGGCCGAGTCGCTCGGCTCCGGTTGGGGTCCGCTTGATGATGAACCGAAGCATTCCTGCGATTGTCTCCGCGTTCCTGCTCGCGGTGATCTGGCTCGCCCCCCCGCGCGGCGAGGCAACGCGCGCGGCCGCGGCCGGTTCGGACGCCGAACGACCCTACGGCATCGACGTGCGAACCCCCTGGACCGGTTCACGCGTGACCGGTTCCCCCGAGCCGCCCCCGCGGTTTCGCACCGAGCCGGCCTTTCCCAAGCTCAAGTTCAAGAACCCGCTGGCCCTCGTCGTGGCGCCGGGCAGCGACCGGCTGTTCGTGGTCGAGCAGGCGGGCAAGCTCTACTCGTTCCCCAACGATCCCCGCTGTCAGGCGGCCGACCTGTTTCTGGACCTGCCACGCGAGATCCGCACACTTGACCCGGATGGTCCCGCCCGGCGCGTGGGGGACGCCTACGGCCTCGCGTTTCATCCGGACTTCAAGACCAACCGCTACTGCTACGTCTGTTACACGCTGGTCAGCAAGAAGGAGGGCGAGCAGCTAGCCGACGGCACGCGGGTGTCGCGCTTTCGAGTCAGCGACACGGACCCGCCGCGCTGCGAGCCGGAGAGCGAGACGATACTCATCACCTGGCTGGCCGGCGGCCACAACGGCGGCTGCCTGGCCTTCGGCCCGGACGGCTGCCTTTACATCTCGACGGGCGATGCGGCCAATCCGAACCCGCCCGACGTTCTGGATGCTGGTCAGGACGTCACGACTCTTCTGTCGTCGATCCTTCGCATCGACGTGGATCACCCGGCCGACGATCGGCCGTACACCATCCCGCCGGACAACCCGTTCGTGGGCATGCCCGGTGCGCGCGGCGAGAAATGGGCGTATGGCTTGCGCAACCCGTGGCGCATGAGCTTTGACCGGTCGACCGGCGAGTTGTGGGTCGGCGACGTGGGCTGGGAGCTGTGGGAGATGGTTTATCGTGTCGAGCGCGGCGGCAATTACGGCTGGAGCATCATGGAGGGGCCGCAGCCAGTGCACCCGGACGGCAAGCGCGGCCCCACGCCCATCGTGCCCCCGATGATCGCGCTCGCCCACTCGGAATCGGCCTCGGTCACGGGCGGCTACGTGTATCGCGGCAACCGGTTCAAGGACCTGGTCGGTGCGTACATCTTTGGCGACTGGGAGACGCGGCGGATCTGGGCGGCCCGGTTCGACGGTGGCACGCTCCAATCGCGCGAGGAGCTTGCCGAGCCGATGCTGCGCGTCGTGGCATTCGGCGAGGACCACGACGGCGAGCTCTATATCGTTGACTACGACGATGGCACGATCTACCGCCTGGCGCCGAACGAGTCGGGTGCTGCGGCGCAAGAGTTCCCGCGGCGGCTGAGCGAGACGGGGCTGTTCGCTTCGGTGGCGGACCTCGAGCCGGCTCCCGGCGTGCTGCCGTTTTCGATCAACGCCGAGCAGTGGGCGGACTACGCCACGTTCGAGCGCTGGCTGGGGCTACCGGGTGATTCGGCCATCCGCATGCATCGGGCGCCGGTCGAGGTGCCGGGCCAGATCACGCGCCGCCGCCTCGATTTCCCGCGCGACGCGGTGCTCGCCAATACCATCTCGCTCGAGCTGGAGCGGGGTAACCCGGCGAGCCGCCGCCGCATCGAAACCCAGCTGCTGCACTTCAACGGCAAGACGTGGCAGGCCTACTCCTACGCCTGGAACGAGGACGAGAGCGATGCGTCGCTGGTGGCGGCCGAGGGGGCGGAACGCAGCTTCACGATCAGCGACGCGGCTGCGCCGGGCGGCAAGCGGCGACAGACCTGGACCTTCGCCGCGCGCGCGAGCTGTCTGCGCTGCCACAACCCGTGGGCGCAGCACACGCTGGCGTTCAACATCGCAGAGATCGACCGCGCGCAGCGCTACGGTGCCGTGAGCGATAACCAGCTCCGCACGCTGGAGCACATCGGCGTGCTGGTTGCGGTGCCCGATCCATCCGCCGGCGGCGGCACTCCGGAGCCGGCGGCCGGCAGGCGGGCGGCGCGGCTGGTGAACCCGTACGATGCATCGGCCGATCTCGAGGCACGCGCCCGTTCGTACCTGCAGGTCAACTGCGCGCACTGCCACCAGATGGGAGCCGGCGGCACGGCCGACATCGAGCTGCGTTTCGACGTGCCGGTCGGTGAGACCAAGACGCTCGGCGTCCGCCCCGTGCAGGGAGCGTTCGGCATCGCGGACGCGCAGATCGTGGCGCCGGGGGACCCTTACCGGTCGGTCCTGTTCTACCGCCTGGCGAAGCTGGGGCGGGGCCGCATGCCGCACATCGGCTCCGACTTCATTGATCCGTTGGGCCTGGACCTGATCCACGACTGGATCCGATCTCTGCCGGCGCACGCGCGCGAGACAGCGGTGATCGACCGGTTACGCGCGGCGGAAGAGGAGGCCGTGGCGCGCGAGCGGGCTCGGGCGTCCGACGAGGTCGAGCAGCTCGCCCGCGAGATCGCACAGGCCAGCGGGCGCGACGGGGTCAGCGCGGCGGATCGCGCCGAGGCGGAGCGGCGGGCGAGGCAACGGGCTGCCGACCGCGCCGCAGCGCGGGCGCGGGGGAGCGCCGGGGATATCGCCGAGCTGCTCGGTTCGACCTCGAGCGCTCTGGTGCTTGCGCGCGCGGTGGCGCACGACCGTCTGCCGCCGGCGCTGCGTGCGCAGACGATCGCCGCCGCGCGGGCCCATCTCGACAGCCAGGTGCGCGACCTTTTCGAACGCTTCGTCCCCGACGACGAACGCGCCCAGCGCGTGGGCAGCGTGATCCGGGCGGCCGAGATCCTGGCCATGGCCGGCGACGCGGAGCGTGGCCGGGAG
>JBGPMX010000279.1:0-6682 GCA_041487215.1 Planctomycetia bacterium
ACTCGAGCCGGGCAGCTACACGCTCGCCCTCGCAAGCGGTCAGACAGCCACCGACCAGGATTTTGGGAACTTCCGGGCGGGATCCATCCTGGGCCGGGTGTTTGCCGATCTCGACGGCAACGCGATCGAGGGGACGGGTGAACCGGGACTCGCTGGCTGGACGGTGTTTCTCGATGCCAATCACAACGGCGTGCTGGACAGCGGCGAGACGCGCGAGCTGACGGACGAGTCCGGTGATTATTCATTCACCGGCCTGGCACCCGGCGCATACCGCGTGGCAGATGTTCTGCAGTCCGGTTACACGCGGACGTTGCCGGAAGCGGACGGCACGTATTTGGTCACGATCGGCACGGACGGCACGATGAGCGAGGGACGGGATTTCGGCAATCAGCCGCTGCTCCAGGTGCCCCCATTCACCGGCCGTGTCGTCGAACTGCTCGATCGTTTTCTCGAGCCTCAAGCGAATGACGTCTTTAGTTACCGGGCCGGCGCAGCGGGTGTGGTCACGCTTCAGTTGTTCGCCAGCTCGGGCGGCAACCCGGACCTGGAAATCCGTGATGAAAGCGGCGGCGTGCTGGCTTCGGCCATCGGAACCGGAGACGAGAAGCGGGCAGACCTGGTGGCACACGAGGGGGACGAGTTTCAGATCCGCGTGTTCTCTTCGGAGGGAGTGCCCGATACCTATGATCTGAAAATCACCAGCGCGGTCAGCCGTGAAATCGCAGCCGCCGGCAGCCAACTGTCCGTCGTGGGCAGCGGGCAGGACGACGTGATCACCGTGGGGCGCGACGCTTCGGGCGCCGGCAGCGGTGACGTGCAGGAAATTTCGATCGGGGGCCCGAGCTTCCGTCACGCTACGCGATACAGCGCGTCCGTTCTCGGGCCGTTGCTCGGATCGGATCCCTACACGAGCCTGCTCGTCCGCGGCGGCCGCGGCAACGACACGATAAGAGTCGACCGTTCGGTGACCCTGGCATCAACCCTGTTGGGCAACAAGGGGAACGACTCGCTCCGAGGAGGGGCCGGTGACGACCTCCTAGACGGCGGACCGGGCAGCGATAGCTGCCGAGGGGGCCGCGGCACGGACACCCTCAATCACTGTGAGGCGATATCGTCCCAGAGCGGCGAAAGGTTGCTTCCCGCGGTGGAGGCAGCCCGGCGGAACAACTTCTCGGCTGCCGTGACCGAAGCAGACTCAACGGGAGCCGCTCCAGACCGGGCTTATGAAGGAGACGCCGGCGGGCAAGATCCGAGCGGGCCGATCGGTGGCGGAGGCTACCCCGCCTCGGACGTCTCGGCTTACGGCGGTGCCAGCGACATCTCCAGCCGCTCGATTCGCACGCGAGCCATCGATGACCTGCTCACGGACGACGGATGGCGTCCACTGGCTTCGATGCCGTGGGCCGACATGGGAGTGCTGGAATAGGAGTCCAGGTTCGTCGAACGCTCGCAGGAAAACGAGCGGTGTGTACGGTCAGAGCCATCAGCCCCGTACAGAATCCGCTTGAACTTTGCCCTGGCTCGCTGCGTCTCGGTTCGACTCATTACCAATTACAAACTCGTGCTCGGGATTCCGGACGATGAGGACCGGGCACGGCGCCGTGCGGACGACTCGCTCCGCAACGCTGCCCAGTATCATCCCCACCATGCCTCCTCGGCCACGCGTCCCCATCACGATAAGATCCACCTGCTCGTCCTTCGCGTAGCTGACGATCTCGCGAAACGGCGCGCCATGCCGGGTGACGAGCCGGGCATGGAACTTTTCCACTTCGACATCGCTCATCACCAGACTCAACCGCTCCCGCGTCTCTGATTCGATCGCCTCCCGGAGACGATGCAGGTCGGCTGGCGAGGCGAGATTCATCCAATCCTGAACGTAGTGACTATCGAACACGTGCAGGACATGCACCGAGCCGCCGAACGCCTGCGCCAGCGCCTCGGCGTACTCGAGCGCCTTGGTCGCCGGTTCGCTGAAATCCGTCGCTACCAGGATGCGCCGCAACCGGATGGCCATGCCGTTTCTCCCTGCGCTGTCTAAACAGCAAGCGAGATGCCAGCCGCCGCGCCCGCCCTGCCTTAGCCAGGCCGTCTGCATGTCTCGCTTCCGTGCATGGTGCCATTTCCCGCCGTCTAACCGCATTTCTGAGCAATCCATAGAACCCCGTGCAGGACGCTCGCCTGGTCGATTCCGCGCGCACGCCGAGCGGTTTCGGAGCGGCGGCAGCGTTGTGCCGTCGCGCACGCCGGCATAGAATCAGTCTCACCAGCAAACCCCGCCGCCCACCGGCTCGCTCACCCTGAGGAGTCCCGTGCACCACGCTCGTGCCCGCGCTTGGATCTGCGTCGCTCTCCTGGCTGTCTGCGCCCAGTTCTCTACCGATGCCGGCGAAGCCGCGGCCGCGCGCGTCGAGCCGCCGCACTGGTCGCTACGGCAACCCGTCTCGACCGTCCTCCCCGAGTTCAGCGACCCCGCCGAGCGGGCCTGGCTGCGCACCCCGGTGGATGCGTTCATCCTTGCCCGTCTCAAGGAGGCGGGGCTCCGGCCGGCACACGAAGCAGACCGCCGCACGCTCATCCGTCGGCTTTCCTTCGATTTGACCGGCCTTCCGCCCACGCCTGGGGAAATCGACGCGTTTCTCGCGGACCGCTCGGGCGACGCGTACGAGCAACTGCTCGAGCGCCTGCTCGCCAGCCCGCACTACGGAGAGCGCTGGGGCCAGCACTGGCTCGATGTTGTCCGGTTCGCCGAGACAGAGGGCTTCGAATACGATCGGCACCTTGCCGGAGCCTGGCGCTACCGCGATTACGTGATCCAGTCGTTCCATGAAGATCGGCCGTACGACGAGTTCGTCGCAGAGCAGCTTGCCGGGGATGAGCTCGCCCCGGACGACCCGGCGTCACGGATCGCCGTCGGCTTCTATCGCCTGGGACCGGTCCGGCGCAACGCCGGCAATCCCGACGTCGCGCTGAGCCGCAACGAGGTGCTGACCACGCGGACCGACATCATCGGCTCGGCCTTTCTCGGCGTGACCCTGGGGTGCGCCCGCTGCCACGACCACAAGTTCGATCCGATTCCGCAGAAGGACTACTACCGGATGCAGGCCTTCTTGGCGGCGACCGACGACGAGGACATCTCGCTGGCGAATGCCGACGACGAGGCGGCGTGGAAGGCCGCGACCCAGCCGGTGCTCGAGGCGATGAAAAAGGTCAAAGAGTCGCTCAAGGGCGCGCAGGGGTCGGCCAAGCGCGAGCTGGAAGCGAAGCTCGAGGAGCTCGAGGATAGCCTGCCGCCGCCGCTCCCCGCGATATGCAGCACCCGGAACAACGAGGCGAAGCGAACGGCGGTCCACGTGCTACGCCGCGGTGACGAGGGGAAACCGGGCGAGGCGGTCGGCATGCGCCTGCTGAGCATGCTGCTGCCCCAGGAGTCGCCCGAACTGCCCGCGGACGCCGAGCACCCGCGCACGGCTCTGGCCCGCTCGATCACCGACCGGTCCAACCCGCTCACCGCGCGCGTCCTGGTGAACCGGGTCTGGCAGTGGCACTTCGGCATCGGCCTGGTCGGCACGGCGAATGATTTCGGTGCCAACGGAGAAAGACCGAGCCACCCCGGCCTGCTCGATTTCCTGGCCACGCGGTTCGTGGCGGACGGCTGGCGGCTCAAGCCACTGCACCACATGATCTGCCTGAGCAATAGCTACCGGCAGGCGTCCCGCGCGAGCGATCCCGAGCGCTCCGAAACAATCGATCCGAACAATCGCCTGCTGTCACGATTCGGCGTGCGGCGGCTGGAGGCCGAAGAGCTGCGCGACGCCATGCTCGCGGTTTCCGGCAGGCTCAACCGCAAGGCCGCAGGGCCGGGTGTGATCGTGCCCGTCGACGAGCAGCTGGTGAAGCTGCTCTACAAGCCGGCGCAGTGGAGCGTGACCAGGGATCCGAGCGAGCACCAGCGGCGTTCGATTTACCTGATCGCCAAGCGCAACCTGCGGCTGCCGTTCCTGGAGGTGTTCGATCAGCCGGCGCTCCAGACCAGCTGCGCGCGGCGCGAATCGAGCACCCACGCGCCGCAGGCCCTTGAGCTCCTGAACGGCAGGCTGTCCAACGAGCTGGCCGCCGCGTTCGCGGAACGGCTGCGCGAGCAAGCGGGCGCCGAGCCTGCGCGGCAGATGGAGCTGGCGTTTCTGCTGGCCGCCGGCCGACCGCCGACCGGGCCGGAGGCGTCGCGGGCCCTCGCGTTCCTGGCTCAACACCCGCTCAGCGAATTCGCTCTGGCGCTGTTCAACCTGAACGCGTTCCTCTACGTCGAGTGAGACCAAGGCGATGCCCAGCCACGTTCGCATCACCCGAACCCGGCGTGCGTTCATCCGCGACTCCTTCTGCGGGTTCGGATCGATCGCCCTGGCCTCGATACTACGCGAGCCATCGCTCCGCGCCGGCACGCACGCCGCGAGCCCGCTCGCAGCGAAGTCGCCACACCGCCCGGCCAGGGCCAACGCGGTGATCTTCCTGTTCATGGCTGGCGGCCCCAGCCACCTCGAGACGTTTGATCCCAAACCACTGCTCAACCAACTGGACGGCCAGCCGCGCCCCGAGGAGTTCGGCGACGCCAAGTACCAGTTCATCGCCAAGGACGCCAAGCTGCTCGGCAGCGCCCGGAAGTTCCGCCCGCACGGCCAAAGCGGCATCGAGGTGTCCAATCTCTTCCCCCGCACGGCCGAGTGCATCGACGACATCGCCGTGATCCGGTCGTGCACGGGAGACATGGTCGTGCACTCGGCCGCTCAGTACGAGCTCTTCAGCGGGCGAGTCGTCCCCGGCCACCCGAGCATGGGATCATGGAGCGTCTACGGGCTGGGCTGCGAAAGTCAATCGCTGCCCGCCTACGTGGTCATGCCCGACCCACACGGCGCGCTCGAAGCAGGCCAGCCCATGTACTCGAACGGCTTCCTGCCAGCCGCGTATCAGCCCACCATGTTCCGCAGCGGAACCAGACCGGTGCTCAACCTGGACCTGCCCGAAGGAGTCTCGCTCCGCGACCGCCGAGCCACGATCGACCTCATCCGCGAGCTGAACCAGGTAGCGCTCGACCCCGATGACACGGAGTTCGCCGCGCGGATCAACACCTACGACCTGGCGTTTCGGATGCAGACCGAGGCGCCCGAGGTGTTCGATCTCTCCCAAGAGACGCGGGAGACACTCGAGCTGTACGGGGTCGGAGCCGAACCGACCGATGACTATGGGCGGCGCTGCCTGCTGGCGCGCCGCCTGGTGGAAAAGGGCGTCCGGTTCATCGTCGCCGTGTCCGGCGGCGGGCCGGGCAACATGCAGTGGGACGCGCACAACGACATCGAAGAGAACCACCGCCGTATGGCGGCGCAGACCGACCGGCCGATCGCCGGCCTGCTCCGGGACCTCAAGAGGCGTGGTCTTCTGGAAACCACGCTCGTCCTCTGGGGGGGCGAGTTTGGCCGCTCGCCGGAGGCGCAGGGGGGAACGGGGCGCGATCACCACAACCTGGGATTCAGCATGTGGATGGCCGGCGGCGGTGTCCGCGGCGGGCAGGTCGTCGGCGCGACCGACGCGATCGGTCTCCGCGCGGTCGAGGACCCGCACCACTTCCGCGACATCCACGCGACCATCCTGCACCAGCTCGGGCTCGATCAGGACCAGCTTACTTACCCGCACCTGGGCCGCAACGAGCGTCTGACGCTGCTGCGCGGCAACGTCATTAACCAGATCGTGTAGGAGCGCATCGACTAGTCCATCACGCTTCGATGTGGCAGGTCGTCATCCTGAGCGCAGCGAGGTACGAGCGAGCACTGTCATCTTGAGCCAGCGAGGAACGAGCGAGCACTGTCATCCTGAGTGAAGCGAGGTACGAGCGCAGCGAAGGATCTCTGTCGGACAGGTACGAGGCATGTCCCGGGGAAACCCCATGGAATTGCTCCTGCTTCGCGTCGCCATGGCTATGGCCATTACCCCGTTCACAATGGGCGTGCCGCCGCAAAAAACACCGCAATCGCCTGACCAGGATCTGCCGCCGCACATTACCCGGCTCACGTCATTCGGCGAGCGCGCAGACTGGTCGCACGACGGGAAGCGGATTCTGTTCCTCTCGAAGACCTTTGGCGATGCGCTGGAGATCGACCTCGAGACCAGGGAGATCCACAACCTGACCGCGCACTACCCGAACGCAGGCCAAACCCGCGCGCTCTACCTCGCGAACGGTGACATCCTGCTTTCGGGGCCGGAATCGTTCGATCCCAAGAACCCCGGCCCGCGTCGCGTGCAGTGCTACCTCTAAGAAGGTGACCAACTACTCGAACGCCCCCGGCCAGTACGACGAACCCGAGGGAATCTTTCCGGACGGCCGGTACACGCTGGTGGAGAGCGATCGGCAGAACCACCAGGGCCCGGGGCACGTGGACCTCTGGAAGCTGCGGCTGGACGGCAGCGGCGCCATGGAACGGCTCACGCACTTCAGCGATTACCCGGGCTACAAGGCGTCGAACCCGGTCGTGAGCGACGACGGGCGATTCATGGCGTTCCAGATGGCGAAGTCCCGCGAGGCCGCCGGCGTGGGACACGGCATCTTCGTGTATGATCTCGAGAAGGGGGCGAAGTAGCATTGTCAGCGTTCGTCTGCCTGCAAGAACCATCAAAAATCCGCGGCACATTCAAC
>JBGPMX010000280.1:0-6666 GCA_041487215.1 Planctomycetia bacterium
CGAGCAGCTCCTGCACGACCCGGTCGAGGGCTTGCGGCGTCGCATCACGCAGGAACGCTTCTTGCTCCTCGAGCGTGGGGGGGAGCCCGATCAGGTCGAGATACATGCGGCGCAGGATGGCCCGCGGCTCGGCTGGCGGCGATGGGTGCCAGCCCCGTTCTTCGAGCCGCGCCAGGACGAAGCAGTCGATTGGGTTGCGCGCCCACGCGTTGTCGCGCACCGCCGGCACGGCGGGCCGGCCGAGCGGCAGGAACGACCAGTGCGCGCGGTCGGGCGGCTGCACGAGCGCGTCGTAGGCGGCGAGCTCGGCCGGTTCGCCGCCCGGCCCGTCTGCGTGCCCGGTTCGCACGAGCACCAAGAGGGGGGCGAGAAAAGCCGCGAGCAGGAGTTGGTACCCGCGGGCGCGGGAAACCACGGCAGGTCTCCGGGGTATCGGTGGGGCGCGGGCGGCGTTCGCCCGCTGGCAGTCGATTGTATCCATGTTCGGCGCGCGAACAAAGCAGTCATCACGCCCCACGGGCTGCGTGGCGTCACGCGGAGGCGTGACCGCACCTTGGTTCAGCGCGGGTGTCCGGACCGGGCCGCGCGATTGGCCGCAGGTCTCTCGCTGGCCAATGCGCCGGGGGCGAACGTGGGGCGAGACGATGCGGTAAGAACATCCGGTTTCAGACCGGATGGCCGTGGCGGCAGCCGCGGTCCAGGCGGCGAACCTGCGAACCAATGAAAACGGCCGGCCCCGTAAGGGGCCGGCCGTTGGGAAGCTCAAGGCTGTCGTGCGGCACGCTAGTCCTTGTAGACCTTCGTGCTCTCCTCTTCGAGCACCGGCGACGTCAGGTTATCGCTGGTCATTCGGGCCCGGAACCGCAGGTCGCCGGGCTGCTGCCCGATGACGCGGACCAGATAGATTGCGTCCGCCCGCGGCGCCAGCTTCGGCAGCGGATCGAACGTCACCATCTTGCCTTCCATGCGGCAGGGGGTCGGGCCCTTGCCGTCGAGCGCCTGCATCTCCTCGGGGATCTCGCAGGCGATCTGGATGTTCGTGGCCAGCTTGGTCCCCTGGTTGGTGACGCGGATCTCGTAGGCGGTCTCGGCACCGACCTCGACCGGGTCGTCGATATCGACCACTTCGAGCAGCAGGGCGGAGATGCCTTCCACCTGCGTGATGGCCTCGGCGTTCGCCTTCAGCCCGCGTTCGCCGACCGCGTTGGCCGAGAGCGTCTGGGCACCGGTGCCGCTGGCCAAGAGCGACAGCTGCACCTCGTGCACCTGGCCCGGATCCAGCTTGCCGATGAACCACGACACCGTGCGGCTGGTCCAATCGTGCTTGCCGCCGTCGCCGGCCTTGACGAACTGGAAGCCGGCGGGAATCGTCGCCAGCACCCGCACGTTGTTGGCGGTCGCGGTGCCGGCGTTCTCGGCCGACAGGGTATAGGTAGCCTCGCGGTCGAGGTACCGCAGGGCGGGGCCAGTGGCCTTGAGGGTCAGCTCGGGCTGAACCACGTTGACGATCGCCTCCGCGGGACTCTTGAGCCGCGGGCCCGAGTAGGCGACGGCGCGGATGTCCTGTTCGCCCGTCTTGACCGCGGTCACACTCACCTGCACGGCACGCGACTCTTCCGGTTCCAGCGTGCCGATCTCGTACTCGATCTCCGTACCGGTCGAGTGCCGCAGCCCCTCGGGCAGCACGGTCGAGACCATGACGCCTGAGGTCGGGCTCGAGCCGGGGTTCGTAACCGTCAGAACGTAGGTCAGGGGATCTCCGACGATCACCTGCGACGGGGCGCTGATCTCGAGCGCCAGTTGCGGCTCTTCGATGCGGATTTGCGCTGCGGTGGTGCTCGAGAACGTGACGGTGGCCGTCGCCGTGATGCTCCCCTTCACCTCGGGCACCACGTTGAGGTGGATGCGACGCTCGACGCGCGGTTCGATCTGGCCGAGCTGCCAGGTGACGGTCTTGCCGGTGTTGATCGGCGCCGGCTCGGAGCGGACGAACCGGACGGCTTCGGGAATCGTGGCGCTCACCGCCACGTCCTGAGCCACGGTCTGGCCGACGTTCCGGATCACGATATCACAGCCGGTCTCTTCGCCGACGTTCACGCCGGCCGGACCGGCCCAGGTGATGTTGAGTGCGGGAGTCTGCGGCCCGGTGGGCAGTTCGCCTAATCCGTTGTCGCGGTACTCGGGCACGGTTGGCGACAGCTCGTTCGGCAGCTCTTCGCGGATGCCGGAGACGCCGCGGGCCGTGGCGCGCGCCTTGAGGTATTCGGTCTGCTCGATGCCTCCGCCGTTCACCGCGGTGGTGGCGGCGGGCGCCGCGACGGCCGGGGCAACCGGCTGAATGACTTTCTGCGGGGTCAGAGGCTGGACCGCCGGCGCCGCAAGCTCAGCGGGCAGCTGCGGGGTCGGCTTGGGCACCGCCTGTGTTCGCGCGGGGGGCGCCGTCTTCGCTGGTGCCGACGTGAGGTTGGACCGGCCAAAAATCGAGCGCGTCGGGGTATGGTCCTGAGCCAGGGCGACGAGCCCCAGGCTCGTCACCAACGTCGTCAGCACAGCGATCCCATGCTTAGCGTTCATCCATTGTTCTCCTTAACTGCGTCGCCCACCGTGTGCCGCAGCGAGCGACGGGGGGCAGGTCCCGCGCAAGCCATCCCTTGGCTAGACCAGACCCGATCCGGTTTATCCTGGCAGAGTGCGTCCGCAACAAGCTTTTGCCCGCGCCTGAGGCATGTCAGCCCGACCCGTCGCACGTATGATCCGGAATATCCCGGAGTGCGGTCCCGGCCCTTATGCCAGCCGGGACCGCCGTCGGGCATGCTGATTCAATCGGTTGTGTCGGAGCGCGAAATTGAAGAAAATTTTCCGTGGGTGCCGTTTCTCCGGGATATGACAGTTATTCACCCATCGGCCAACTTCAGATCTCGCCTCAGACCCAGCCGTGAAACGGCGCAACTCGAAATGCGGGAAGCACCTGTGTTGTTCTGATGTATCGCACCCGGCAGCCGGTCGCTCGAGACGGACGGAGCAAGGCGGCGCGGGCGCCGGACGCTCGAGCTCAATCGCCGAGCGGCGTCGTGATGAACGGTTCGGCGTCCTCGAAGCTGTTCGGCCGGTACGCCATCCGATCGCGGTTGAGCCGGCGCGTTATCACTTCGTTCTCGATGTCGGCGAACGACTTCTTGGTGTACGGGCGACGCGACTGAACCACCACCGGCTCCGACACGGTGGTACGGATCTGGGATGTCGTCTCGATCGGCGTCCGCTCCACGCGCTGCCGCGCGACGTTCACAGTGTCTGCAACCTGGACTTCGACCAGTTTCGGGCACCAGCAACATACGGTGTGCCAACCAAAGATCGACCAGCAGCAGCGCTTCTGCCAGCACCCCTGGTCGTCGCACACGGTGCGGGCGCACATCTGTGTATCCGTATAGGTCGCCAGCCTGTCCTCATATGCGAGGTCGGTGCGCGTCTGCGTCGAACGGAACCGGGCGGGGCGGGTCAACGCCTCGTACCGGAATTCGGGGCTGTCCGACATGCTGCGTCCCTGTGCGGCGCCGGGTAGCATGGCCGGTTCGCTGGCCGACCACCAAGGGCCGGGATCGTCCGCAGACACCCGGGCCGGCGCCCCCAGGACGAACAGGGTCATGGCTACGGCAGCGACGCGAGGCGCTGCGTGGCCGAGCCAAGGCAGTGAAGGCTTCTTTGAACTCATCGCCATCCCGCTCCTTCTGGTAGTTCCTCGCCTGCGAGCGATCCCCACGCACCTTGGGCTTTCCACACCTCGGCTCCCTACGCCGATACCGAGGCGTCGCCGCTGCTTCTAACTTTCGGTTGCGAAGATTCGGGTGGTTCACGCGCCGCAGAGCATAAAACAACAACATGTTGCGCGCATTCCGTGGGTAGCAGTAGCACGCGTTCTGCGGAGAACGCCGGATCTGACCGCTGTGCCGAGAGTCGGGGGGACGCGGGTCGCGACGAACCTGCCAGGGATGAGCAAGCGATCGATTGTGCGGGGCGAGTCCGTTGCGCGGTGCGGCCCGGTAATTCCGGCCGAGCATGCCCTTGGGATTCCGAGTTTTTTCCGCGGAACCCCAAAGAACCCACCCAGACTGCCCGATAGAGAATAGGTGTACGCCCATCGCCGGCGCTCGATCAGGGCCTTCCCGCGACCCTGGCCTGTCTCGACGATACTCCTGGCGATGGCCGTGGCTTTTTTGTCAGAAGGATGATCCACCCGGCGACAGACCCGCTCGTCGTGGCCGGGGCCCAGGGAGGGGAACGGCGATGAAAAACGCGAAGCAGTTCGTCCGACACGCGTTCATGTGGGGACTCGGGCTTGCCGCGACCGCGGGCTGCCAGTCGGCCCCGGGGCACTCCTGCCCGCATTGTGCGGCACAGGCAGCCGCGGCAGCCGCGGCGGCCGCTAGCAGCCAGGCTTATACCCAGAGCACGACGGTCAGCGGGCCGCAGGGCCGCCTGGTCGCCCAGCCTGACGCATCCGTGGCTGCCGCGCAAACCGGTGCCGAGACCGGTACGTCGCCCGAGGTCGTGCTCCAGCCGACCGTGACTCATTATGCATCGGTGTCCGAGAACATTGACAACAATGTCACACCGATGCCCATTCCCACCGCCTTCGCATCGGTCCCCGAGGTGCGCAGCGGCTCAATGGCGCACGCCCAGGACTACAGCTGGCTGGAAGGGACGCTCGAGTACACGCACTCGGACTCCGGCCGCTGGAAGCTGCGCTACGCTCCGCTCTCCGAAGAGGATCCGTTCGGCGGCAGCGTGGTGCTCGATCCCGACCCGAAGCTCCAGAGTTTCCAGCCGGGTGACCTAGTGCGGATCGAAGGGGAGCTGGTGCAGCTCCGCTCGAGCGTATACGTTTCCGGACCGCTCTACCGTATCCACACCATCCAGCCGATCAGCCGGTGAAATGAGGTGGGGTGGCCGAGCCGCGACGTGAAACGATTCGCGTTTGGGGTGGCGCGTTCCGATTCCCGCACGGGACGCGCCATCCGCGTCCGGGCAACGCGGCGGTCGGATCATCCAAAGAACTCGGCGCCGCGGATTCCGACGTCTTGTTTCTCGTACCCCCGGCGGATACCCCCCCTTCCCCCCCTTGCGAAGGGGGGGACAAGCGGGGATCCGCTGCTTCGCACGACCCCAGCTACCTCACTCGACCAAGTTCAGCTCTTTGAGCTTGCGCTTGGTGGGCCGCCCGCTGGCCGTCCACCCGCGCAGCTGGTAGTACTCGGGCAGCATCACGTCCAGGTGCACGGTCACTCCCGCCGACGGGCCGCTGGTGTGCGGTTCGCTGAGCAACCGCGTCGGCAGCGTGTCGTGCCGCTTGCCCAGCCCGGCGCGCAGGTTCCAGAGCCGCTCCAGGTTCCAGGTGCGTTCGCCGGCCTTGAGGAAGTCCTCGGGCGAGAGGTCGATCGCGGTGGCGGCCGACGTGAGCGCTGCCAGGTCCGTGTAGGTGGCGCCCCCTGCGGCGATGAACAGGCACACGCCGGTACTGTCGTGCGCGGTCGACTTGTTCTGCTCGGCCACCACGAACCGGCTCTTGCCTTCGGTGGCGTGCGGGGGCATGGCGCCGGACGTCTCGACGGCGGGGGTCCAGGCGCGGAGGTGGCAGGCCCCGCGGTTGCACGTGGCGTACGCGATGCCCATGCCCTGGAAGCCGCGTGGGTCGTAGGCCGGGAACTCCTGCCCCTTGACCCCCATGAACACCTCGGGGTGCCGGAACTTCTTGCCGAGCCGCGCACTCCCCTCGGCCAGCTCCTTGCCGAACCCTTCGCGGTACGCGGTGGCTTCGGTCATCCGCACGAGCGCCGCGCCGGAGCCGAAGCGGAGCGGCATGCCGGTCTTGCGCTCGGGGATCACGCCGCGCTCGAAGAGCTCCATGGCGGCGGCCAGGGTCGCTCCCATCGAGATCGGGTCCATGCCCAGGTCGTTGCACAGCCAGTTGGCCTTGATGACCGCGTCCAGGTCGCCCACGCCGCAGTCGGCGCCGAGCGCCCAGGCCGTCTCGTACTCGGGGCCCTCGCCCGCCGTTTTCCAGTTCCGTGGGTGCGTGTTCACCAGGAACTTGCCCGACGCGTCGCCGGGCAGGTGCGTGACGCGTCCGCAAGCGATCGTGCACGCGAAGCACGCCTTGTTCCGGATCATCCGCGTGTCGCGGATCGCGTCGCCGTTCAGGTGGTCGGCCTGCTCGAACTGTCCCTGCTGAAAGTTCCGGGTGGGCAGGCCGCCGAAGGCGTTGGTCAGGTCGATGGTGGAAGCGGTCCCCTGCTGCGTCAGCTCGCGGCGGCTGGGGCTCGCGTGCAGCTTGGCGTGCTGCGCCCAGAGGGCGCGGAAGTAATCGGCCGGGCGAGCGATCGAGACGCCGCGCGTGCCGCGCACCGCGATGGCCTTGAGGTTTTTCGAGCCCATGACGGCCCCGACGCCGCTGCGGCCGGCGGCGCGGTGCTTGTCGTTCATGATGCAGGCGAACCGGACCAGGTTCTCACCGGCCGGCCCAATGCTCGCGATGCGTGCGTCGGGCACGCCGAGCTCCTCGCGGATGCGGTCCTCGGTGTCGCACACTCCCTTGCCCCAAACGTTCTTGGCCGAGCGGATCTCGACGGCGTCATCGTAGATCCAGAGGTAGCTGGGCTCGGCCGCCCGGCC
>JBGPMX010000281.1:0-6659 GCA_041487215.1 Planctomycetia bacterium
CCGTCTTCGGGATCGCCGAAGCAAGCCTTGAGCGTGTCGTCCTTCAGTTCATAAATGCCGAAAGAAGTCTTACCTTCTCCACCGCCACCCTTGGTAAAGGTCTGGTCCAAGGTCTTCGGAGTCTTGGTCGGATCGATCTTGTTTGTTGACTCCACGATCACCTTGCCGTCCAGTTTAACCGTAGACTTGCCGTCGGCATCGAACGTGACGAGGAACCTTTCGAGTTGCTCATCGGTGTACGTCTTCTTGCCGCCGATTTCCTGCGATACGATCTTCCAGGTGCCGGCCATGTTGGCCCGCTCCTTCTTGACAGCGTCATCGGAGCCGGCTTGGGCGCCGACCATGAACCCGACCGCCAACAGCATCAGTGCATACCGAGCCATAGTGAACCTTCCTTTCTGCGGAATCGCTAACATGAACTCGGCTGGTAATAGGCTACCCCGAACGCTGTGAGATTCACAGCCTATCCTCGGCAGACCGGGGTCGTCAATCCCGCCCCAACTGCTTGGGGCACCGCGGATTCGAGCGGAGCGGCCCGGTCAATGCCGAGCGGGATAGGCTGCGAGCGCCACAGCCTATTCCGAACGCGGCGGGCCGAGTCGCAGGCCGTCGGCCGGGCTCCGCACGCCGCGTCCACCTCGATTCAGCACGTGCGTGTAGATCATCGTCGTGCTCACGTCCTGATGGCCCAAGAGCTCTTGCACCGTGCGGATGTCGTAGCCATCTTCCAGCAGGTGCGTCGCGAACGAGTGACGCAGGCTGTGGCAGGTCGCCGGCTTGGCCAGCCCCGCCGCTTCCACTGCGCGCTTCATCGCCCGCTGTACCTCGGACTCATCCAGATGGTGACGCCGTTTCACACCGCTCCGCGGATCCCACGACAGCCGCCCGGCCGGGAATACATACTGCCAGCCCCAGGCCGCGTCTGCCTTCGGGTACTTCTCGGCCAAAGCAAACGGCAAGTACACTCGCCCCAGGCCTTGCGCCAGGTCGTGCTGATGCAGGCGCCGCACCCGCTTCAGCTGTGCCGCCAGCATCGGCTGCGCCGCGGCGGCAAGCATCGTCACCCGGTCCTTCTGCCCCTTGCCGTCGCGGACCATGATCTCGTTGCGGCCGAAATCGACGTCCTTGACGCGCAGGCGCAGCGCCTCGAGCAGTCGCAGGCCGGCCCCATACAACAAAATCCCCAAGAGCCGCGGCACGCCCTCCAGGCAGCCGACCACCGCTCCCGCCTCGTCCCGCGTCAACACCACCGGCAACCGCTGGGGCTTCTTGGCGCGGACCAGATCATCGATCCAATCCAGAGGCTGCTCCAACACCGCCTGGTACAAAAACAGAATGGCACTCAGCGCCTGATTCTGCGTCGAAGCGGCCACGTTGCCGCGCACCGCCAGGTGCGTCAGGAACGCGTTCACTTCCGCCTTCCCCATCTCCGCGGGATGACGCTTGCCGTGGAACAGGATGTACCGCCGCACCCAGCTCACGTAAGCGTCCTCCGTGCGGATACTGTAGTGCCGCGCCCGGATCGCATCACGCAGACGGTCAAGCAGGCGGGGCGGCTCCGCTCCACGCGGTTGCCGAGCCGAGTTCTTGCGCGCAGAAGCGTCCATGACCGTGATCCCCCCTGGAAGTTCAGCGCAAAGTATGGTGAACATATGTATCCTTCCGCAAGGGAAAAGCGGTTCGCCGCAAGAACTCGGGGTCGCGGTGGGAACAGCCGCCCATCCTGACCCACCCGGGCGAGTGGCGGGACCTGCCCACCCCTTCCGAAAGAGCCGCGCGTCTCCTCGCGGAGCCGCCCTGCGCAGCGGGCATCGAACCCAAGTCTTGTGCGGTGTTTCGCCGACCGGCTAACCTACTCGCAGGAGGTCGCACGAGAGTCGAGAGCCAGAAAAGAGTCGAGGGTCCAGAGTCGAGGGTCCGGAGCCAGAAAAGAGTCGAGAGTCCAGAGTCGAGGGTCGAGAGCCAGAAAAGAGTCGAGAGTCGAGAGCCAGCGCAGCAAACGTCAAGAGTCGAAAGCCAGGCTGGGATACTGAGGCTTGGGCGATGTGATCTCCCTGACTCGTACCCAGATCCTTCGCTCCGCTCGTGCCTCGCTCTGCTCAGGATGACAAGGGGCGACGCGGCGGCGGATCCCAATACCGTCAAGGAATAACGCCGGTCGCGCCGTTGGAACACGGGTTGCAGGGACCGAGTCCCCGCTTCGCATCCGAGACTTCCACAGGTTTTGTCGATATGGCACGGAACACGATCGAGTCCGACCCGCTGTGGTACAAGGACGCGATCATCTATGAGGCGCATGTCAAAGCCTTCTTCGACAGCACGGACGACGGAGTCGGCGACTTCCGCGGCCTGATCCAGAAGCTCGATTACCTGGAGGACCTGGGGATCAACTGCCTCTGGCTCTTGCCGTTTTACCCGTCCCCGCTGCGCGACGACGGCTATGACATTGCCGATTACCACGGCATCCACTCGGCGTACGGCACACTGCGCGATTTCCGCGATTTCGTGAGCGAGGCGCACCGGCGCGGCATCCGCGTGGTCACCGAGCTGGTGGTGAATCACACGTCGGACCAGCACCCCTGGTTCCAGGCCTCGCGGCTCGCCCCGCCCGGCTCGGCGAAGCGCGATTTCTACGTCTGGAGCGACACGGACCAGAAGTACCGCGACGCGCGCATCATCTTCACCGATTCGGAGAAATCCAACTGGACGTTTGACTCGGCGGCCAAGGCCTACTACTGGCACCGTTTCTTCTACCACCAGCCGGACCTGAACTTCGACAACCCGCTGGTGCTGCGCGCGGTGATCCGCATCATGCGCTTCTGGCTGGAGATGGGGGTGGACGGACTGCGTCTCGACGCCGTGCCGTACCTCATCGAGCGCGAGGGGACGAACTGCGAGAACTTGCCGGAGTCGCACCAGATCCTCAAGGAGATCCGCCGCCAGCTCGACGCGAGCTACCCGAACTGCATGCTGCTGGCCGAAGCCAACCAGTGGCCGCCCGACGTGCGTCCCTACTTCGGCGACGGGGACGAGTGCCACATGGCGTTCCACTTCCCGCTCATGCCGCGCATCTTCATGGGGCTGCGCCAGGAGGACCGCCACCCGATCTCCGAGATCCTGGCCAAGACCCCCGAGATCCCGGAGAACTGCCAGTGGTGCCTGTTCCTGCGCAATCACGACGAGCTGACGCTGGAGATGGTGACCGACGATGAGCGGGACTACATGTACCAGGAGTACGCGGCGGACCGCCAGATGCGGCTGAACCTGGGGATTCGTCGCCGCCTGGCGCCGCTCATGAACAACGACCGCCGCTCGATCGAGCTCCTGACCAGCCTGCTGTTCTCGTTGCGCGGCACGCCGGTGATCTACTATGGGGACGAGATCGGCATGGGGGACAACGTCTACCTGGGCGATCGCAACGGCGTGCGCACGCCCATGCAGTGGACCGGAGACCGCAACGCGGGATTCTCGCGCGCCGATGTCGCGCGGCTGTATAGCCCGCTGGTCATGGACCCGGTGTACGGCTACCAGTCGATCAACGTCGAGGCGCAGCAGCGCGACCCGTCGTCGCTCTTGCACTGGATGAAGCAGCTGATCGCGCTGCGTAAGCGCTACCGAGTGTTCGGCCGGGGCACGCTCGAGTTCTTGCGGCACGAGAACCGCAAGGTGCTGGCGTACGTGCGGCGCTACGACGACGACATCATTCTGGCCGTGGCGAACCTCTCGCGTTTCACGCAGCCGGTCGAGCTCGATCTCAAGGAGTTCAACGGGCTGGTGCCAGTGGAGATGATCGGCCGCACGCAGTTCCCACGCATCGGCGAGCTGCCCTATTTTCCCCCCCGGGGGGCCCCCCGGTGTTCTTGTGTCCCCCGGGGCGGGGGGCGCGGGGCCCCCCCGCCGGCCCCCCCCCGCCGGTGGCCATGGAGGCAGCCAGCATGGCTCCTGTCATTCACGTGCGCGGCCGCTGGGACGAGGTGCTGCGCGGGGCGGCGCTGGACACGCTCGAGCGGTCCGTGTTGCCACAGTTCTTGCCGCAGCAGCGCTGGTTCGGCGGCAAGGCGCGCGCGATCCGGGCGACACGCATCGCCGACTGGGGCGTGCTCCGCACCGAGCCGACCCTGGTCTTCCTGACTGTGGTGGAGGTGAAATTTGTGGATCGCGGCAGCGAGCTCTACTTCCTGCCGCTCGCCGTGGCGACCGACGCGCGGGCCGATCAGCTGCTCAAAAGCGGGGCGAGCACGGTAATCGCGCGGCTGAACGGATCGAATGGGCAAGCGGTGCTGCACGACGCACTGGGCGACGATGCGCAGGCGCTGCTGGCGCTCATGGCTGCGCGCGGCGAGTGTGTCACCCAGTCGGGGGTAGTGCGGGGCTCGCGCACGAGCGCTTACGCCGAACTGCGCGGACCCGACGAGTCGCCGCTCAAGCTGGAACGCGGGGCGGCGACGAGCAGCAACTCGACGGTGATCTGCGACAACCGGCTCATGCTCAAGGTATTCCGGCGGCTCGAGCCCGGTCCCAATCCGGACGTGGAGCTGGGGCTGTTCCTGACCGAGCGCACGGAGTTCCGGCGCGTGCCGCGGACGGCCGGGACGCTCGAGTACCGCACGCCGGGATGGGGAGCGACCAGCCTGGGGATCCTTCAGGAGCTGGTGCATAACGAGGGGGACGGCTGGACGCGCTCGCAGGCCGAGCTCCGGCGCTACTACGAGAGCGCCGCCGCGCAGACGCAGATGCCGGCAGAGCTGCGCGGCGACGGGCGGACACTGACGGAGTTGGCGGCAAACGAGCCGCCAGCGGCGATCATGGACCTGGCCGGGCCTTTCCTCCGCGCGGCCGCGACGCTGGGCGGACGTACGGCCCAGCTGCATCTGGCTCTGGCCAGCGAGCTGCGCGAGCCCGCCTTCGCCGCCGAACCGCTTACGGCCGCCGACCTCTCGGAGCTCTCCGAGTCCATGCACATCATGTCCCGCAAAACGCTCGCCGCGCTCGAGGAGAACCTGGGCCGGCTCACGGCGCCGGTGCGCGAGCAGGCGCATCGGCTGCTGGCGAACCGCGCGCGGCTGGCCGGCCGCATGACCGACCTCTTCGCGATGGACATCGTGGCCGCCAAGATCCGTGTGCACGGCGATTACCACCTGGGCCAGGTGCTCTGGGTGGAGAACGATTTCGTGATCATTGACTTCGAAGGGGAGCCGGCGCGATCGATCAGCGAGCGCCGGGCCAAACAGTCGCCGCTCAAAGACGTGGCCGGCATGCTCCGCTCCTTCAGCTACGCGGCCTACGCCGGCCTGTTCCACTTCACCCAGGATCGCCCGCAGGACTTTGACCGGCTCGAGCCCTGGGCGAAGAGCTGGGAACGCTGGGCATCGGCCGCGTTCCTGGGCAAGTACCTGGCCAGCGCCAGCGGCGCGCCGTTCCTGCCGGCGGACGCGACGCACTTGCTGGCGCTGCTCGAGACCTACCTGCTCGACAAGGCGGTGTACGAGCTGCACTACGAGCTCAATAACCGGCCGGTCATGGTGCGCATCCCCCTGATCGGTATTCTGTCGCTGTTGTAGCATGAGCACCCGACGCCGTCGGGGAACACCTGGGAATCTCAGGCACCGAGGGACGAGTGAACGACACGCTGCAAACGCCGTTTCTGACCGACTACGACACGTACCTGTTCAGCGAGGGGACGTACTACCGCGCCTACGAGAAGATGGGGGCCCACCCCATCTTCAGCGACGGGGGCGCGAGCGCCTACTTCGCCGTGTGGGCTCCCAACGCGCGCAGCATCGCGGTGGTGGGAGACTTTAACGGCTGGGAGCCGCAGGCCCATCCCATGAGGTCGCGCGGGGGCTCGGGCGTCTGGGAGTGCCTGGTGCCGAACATCGGGCCCGGCGCGCTCTACAAGTTCGCGCTCGAGTCGCGCTACGGCGACTACCGCGTGCAGAAGGCCGATCCGTTCGGCTTCGCGGCCGAGATCCGGCCGCAGACGGCGTCCAAGGTGTGGGACGGGTCACGCTACGCGTGGGGCGACGGCGACTGGATGGCGGGCCGGGCCCGCGCGAACGCGCACGATGCGCCCATCGCCATCTACGAGGTGCACCTGGGGTCCTGGATGCGGATGCCCGAGCAGGGGAACCGCTGGCTGACGTACCGCGAAATGGCCGCCAAGCTGGGCGACTACGTGCACCGCATGGGCTACACGCACGTGGAACTGCTGCCGATCTCCGAGCACCCCTACGACGCGTCGTGGGGCTACCAGACGGTCGGCTACTTCGCCCCGACCAGCCGGTTCGGCACGCCCGACGACTTCATGTTCCTGGTGGACACGCTGCACCAGCACGGCATCGGCGTGATCCTGGACTGGGTGCCCGCCCACTTCCCACGTGACGAGCACGGCCTGGGGTACTTCGACGGCACGCATCTCTACGAGCATGCGGATCCGCGGCAGGGGGCGCACACCGACTGGGGCACCTTCATCTTCAACTACGGGCGGCGCGAGATCCGCAGCTTCCTGCTTTCCAACGCGCTCTTCTGGCTCGACAAGTATCACATCGACGGCCTGCGCGTGGACGCCGTCGCGTCCATGCTCTATCTCGACTATTCGCGCAAACACGGCGAGTGGGTCCCCAATCAATATGGTGGCCGTGAAAATCTTGAAGCCGTCG
>JBGPMX010000282.1:0-6658 GCA_041487215.1 Planctomycetia bacterium
ACCTCGAGCACGCTGCCCGAGCTGGTCGCGATCGTGTGCGGCGCGCACGACGCCCGGCCCTACCGTCTGTACGTGGCCGCCACGGCGTTCCTCACCCCCGCGCTGCTGGCGCTCGCGGTGCGTGCGCTGGCTGGCCGCTGGGCCCCCGCACTCGCGACCGGCGGCCTGGCCATCGCCTGGGTCTGGGTCAGCTGGCCGCGCGTGTACGTACGCTGGGGCATGGGCGCTTTCGTCATCGCCAGTGCGGCAAGTCTCTGGAGCACCGCCCTGTTACTCGATGGGCTCCCGCGCGGCCGGCGCTGGTCGATCGCCGGCGGCACGGCCGTCGCCGCGCTGGCGACCATCGCCCACCCTTCCAGTGCGCTCCTCCTGACGCTGATCCTGCTGCCCGGTTATGCCGCGGTGCTCCGTACCTTATCATGGCGCAAGCATCTGATCGCGTGGTGCGTGCCGCTGGTGGTCCTGCTCGCATGGTCACCGTGGTGGTTGCCCGCGGTCGTGCTCCGTGACACGCTGGGCAGCACGGCGTCGGGCTTCGTGAACGAGAACTGGACGGAGCGGCTGGCCGAGCTGGCCACCGGCCGCTTCCCCGCGGAGCGGGCGATTCTCCTCGCCGGCCTGCCCGCGCTGGCCGGTCTTCGTGCGCTGGGGCGGCCCATATTCTGGGCGTTCACCGTGGCGGCTGGCGGGCTTTTCGCGCTGGGCTACCTGGCCGGCGCCATCCCCTGGCTCGGGGCGCTCCAACCGGGGCGCTACACCCAGCCGTTCTATGCGCTCCTGCTCGTGGCGATCCCGCTGGGCTGGCCCCGGCTCCTGGAACGGCTCGCCGCCGGCCGCCCGCTCGCCGCGCGTTGGGCCGCGGCTGCGTACCTGGCCGCGTGCACGCTCCTGGGGCTACACGCCACCGCGCGGTACGCTTGGTTCGTACCGCCCCACCCGCCGAACGATCGATTGCCCGCGCCCGTGGCGCGCATCGCCTTGGACCTGGCCCAGAACAGCAACTCGAGCGGTCGGATCCTGTTCGAGGACCGCGGCCGCGTCAAGCTCGACCACTGGGACCCGTACCCCGCGTGCAACCCCTCGCCGCTCATGCCGCTCCTGGCTCCCGGCCAGTACATCGGTGGGCCTTACCTGTACACGCATCTCAAGTCGAACTTCACGCAGGTGGGGGACGGCCGCTTCTTCAGCTGCGATCTCGAGGGGGGCATCGACCTCGCGACCTTCGAGCGCTACGCGGATCTCTACAATGTGCGCTGGGCCGTGCTCTGGTCGGCCCCGCTCACGGGCCTGGCCAAGCAACACCCGGCGCGGTTCCGCCGTATTGCCCATCACGGATACCTGCAGCTCTTCGAGCTGGCCCGCACACCGAATTGGGCCATCCGCGGTTCCGCGAAGGTACGAGCGGCCGTGGATCGCCTGGAAGTGTCCGACGCCCAGCCCGGCGCGGACGGCGCGCTCGTCCTGAGTTACCACTGGGTTCGGACCCTGCACGCCGCCGTGCCGCTGCGTCCCGAGTACCGGGCGGACGACCCGGTCCCGTTCATCGCGGTGGATCACCCGCCGCGCTCGTTTGTGATCGAGAACCGCTTGTGGTGAGAGACATGCCGCGCAACGTCAAGCTGCTGCTCGCCTACGACGGCACGGCGTACCACGGCTGGGGACGGCAGAAGAACCTCCGGTCGCTCCAGCAGACGCTCGAAGAGGCCATCCGGTCGTTCTCCGGCGAAGAGGCGCACGTGGTCGCGAGCGGCCGGACCGATGCGGGCGTTCACGCGCTGGGCCAGGTGGCCAACTTTCGAACCGGTATGCGTCACGATTGCGGCACCATCCGCCGCGCGCTCAACGCGCTCCTGCCGGCCGATTTCCGCGTGCTGGCCGCCGAGGATACTGACCCGGCGTTCCATGCCATTTACGCGGCGAAGCGGAAGCTCTATCGTTACGTGCTGCACGACGGGCCGGTCGAAGATCCCTTCCTGCGCCGTTACGCCTGGCATCACAACGGGCCGCTCGACGACCGCGCGATGCACGACGCCGGGCAGTGCCTGGTCGGCACCCACGATTTCTCGAGCTTCGAAACCGCCGGAGCCCCACGGCAAACGAGCGTGCGAACCGTGAGCCACCTGGTGGTCATGCGCGGCGGCGCCGCAGCGATCTGGCCTCCGGAGCCGAAGAGTGTCGCTGCGTCTCTCCGAGACGCAGAAGCGGGTTTCAGAGAAACCCGACTACACTTGGTAGCCGGGTCTCTGCGAGACCCGGAGCGGGTTGCGGAGAAACCCGACTACACACCCGATCCAGCCCAACCGCCCCACGACGCGTTCGTGTTCCTCGAAGTCGCGGCCGACGGATTCCTTTACAATATGGTACGAGCGATCACCGGGACGCTCGTCCAGGTAGGTCGGCGGTACTGGCCGCAAGCGCGCGTGCGCGACGTGCTGGCTGCACGAGACCGCACGCAGGGCGGCCCGACCGCCCCGCCTCATGGTCTGTTCCTCGTTCGGGTAGATTACTGACTGGGCTTGCACCTCGCCTTGCGCATCGTCCATATCATCACCCGGCTGATCCTCGGCGGCGCTCAGGAGAATACGTTGCTCACCGTCGAGGGGCTTCACCACCGCCACAAGGACCGCGTGACGCTGGTGACCGGCCCACCGATCGGTCCCGAGGGGAGCCTGCTCGACCGGGCCTACAGGCAGGGGCTAGACGTGCGGGTGCTGGACACGCTGCGCCGCTCGATCCACCCGTGGCGCGACTGGCTGAGCTACCGGGCGCTGGTGGAGCTGCTGCGTGAACTCGCCCCGGACGTGGTGCACACGCACAGCTCGAAGGCGGGCATTCTGGGCCGCGCGGCGGCCGCACGCGCCGGAGTGCCGCTCGTGGTGCACACGATCCACGGCCCGCCGTTTCACCGCTACGAGCGCTGGTGGCGAAACCGGCTCTATATCGCCGCCGAGCGCCGAGCGGCCCGGCACACCGACGCCTTTATCAGCGTGGCCGACGCCATGACGGATCAGTTTGTCGCCGCGGGCATCGCCCCGCGCCAGAAGTTCACCACGATCCAGAGCGGCATGGAGACCGAAGCCTTCCTGCACCCACCGCGCACGCGCGGGGACGTGCGGCGCGAGCTAGGTTACGGTGATTCGGACGTGGTGGTGGGGAAAATCGCGCGGCTCTTCGAGCTCAAGGGGCACGACGACGTCATCGCGGCCGCGGCCCAACTCGTTCCCCGCTTGCCACAGCTCCGTTTTCTCCTGGTGGGGGACGGCCTGCGCCGCGAGGAACTGCAGAGCCGCATCGCGGCGGCGGGCCTTACCGAGCACTTCCGGTTCACCGGGCTGGTGCCGCCCGATCGGGTGCCGGAGCTGCTGCACGCGATGGATATCGTGGTGCACTGCAGCCTGCGCGAGGGGTTGGCGCGCGTGCTGCCGCAGGCGCTGATCGCGGGCCGGCCGGTGATCTCGTACGACGTGGACGGCGCGCGCGAGGTGGTCCTGCCCGGCCGCACCGGTTTCCTGCTGCCGGTCGGGTCGGTCGATCGCCTGGCGGAATCGATCGAGCAGCTGGCGCGAGACGCGGCGCTGCGCGCCCGCATGGGAGCCGCCGGCCGCGCGCTCTTTGCCGGCCCGTTCCGCCACGAGCACATGACCGAACGCATCCGCGCGCTCTACGAGACCCTGCTCGCCCAGCACGATGGGCGGCGAACCGGATGCGATACCGGAATCGAGGGGGCGGGATAGCTCCGGCGCCCCTTGGCGGGGGTTGCGTTGCGACCATCGCCCGCGGGGCGGCCAGGCCATGAGATTCGCCAGACCCTCAGAAAGGAGCACATCATGCGAATCGTTTCGCTCTTGCCGAGCGCTACGGAAACCGTCTGTACGCTCGGCCTGGAAGACCAGCTCGTCGGAGTTACGCATGAGTGTGACTACCCGCCGTTCGTGCGCGGACTGCCGAAGGTCACGCGCACGCTCATCCCGCACGACGCACCAAGCTCGGAGATCGACGGCCTCGTGCGGGACCGACTCCGGACGGGGCGTGCCCTTTACACGCTGGACATGCCTGCCTTGGAATCGCTCCGGCCCGACCTGATCGTCACGCAGGCGCTTTGCGACGTGTGCGCCGTAGCCGAAGAAGAGGTCCGAGCTGCTGCGTGTGCACTGCCCGGTCGTCCGCGTGTCCTGAATCTCGAGCCCCTGACGCTCCACGACGTGCTGGACAGCGTTCGGCAGGTCGCGACGTGCACGGGGACCATGGCGCGCGCGGAGACTGTCATCGAGGGCCTGCGCGCGCGCGTCGACGCGGTGGCGGCGCGTACCACTCGCCTGCAGCACCGGCCGCGGGTCACACTCCTGGAGTGGATCGACCCACCATTCTCGTGCGGACATTGGAGCCCCGAATTGGTCCGGTTGGCGGGCGGCGTGGAGGGCCTCGGCCAGGAAGGCCGACCGTCGCGAACCCTGCGCTGGGACGAGGTGGCGGCGTGGCGGCCCGAAGTCTTGCTCATCGCCTGCTGCGGTTTCAGCGTCGAGCGCACGCTTCGGGACGTACCGCTGCTACAGTCGTATCCCGGCTGGAACGACCTGCCATGCGCCCGGAACGGCCGCGTCTACGTGGTGGATGGTTCCACTTACTTCAGCCGGCCCGGCCCGCGACTCGTGGACAGCCTGGAGATTCTGGCTCACGCCCTGCACCCGGATGTGCACCCGTTGCCGCCGAACCTTCCCGCAGCACGCCAGGTCGAGCGCCTGAAATGAAACCGGCTGGAATGAAACCGGCCCACGCTCGGAGCTCAACGAACAGCGTGCTCATGACGCGCGTGCGGCTCGGCTGGATCGCGGCGCGGAACGCGGCCGGTGGTTCGGCCAGTGGGGGGCTGGAGCCAGCGCGCCCGCCTTCCGGGCCCTTATCTGTTGCGATCCCCCTACCCCGCTCGATAGATTAGCGATGTTTGATGCGTTGCTGGGTCGCCCGGGGGCTCCGTCATGCTGAGCATTGCAGGACCGCCATCGCGCTGTTGTGACGGCATGTCGCGCCGCAGTTGCCTGCGGATCGGCGCGCTGGCGCTCGGAGGCCTGGGGCTGCCGGAGATCCTGCGGGCGGAAGCCGCGAGCGGCGTGCGGAACAAGGCCAAGGGCATCATCATGGTGCTCTTGCCGGGCGGACCGACGCATCTCGATACGTTTGACCTCAAGCCCGACGCTCCCGCCGAAATCCGCGGCGAATTCCGGCCGATTGCCACGCGCGTGCCGGGTATCCATATCTGTGAGCTGATGCCCCGGCTGGCTGGGCTCGCCGACAAACTGACTCTTATCCGCTCGCTTGTCGGTTTCCGCGACGATCACAACACCCACTGGTGCTCCACCGGCTGGGAATCGCATCCGGCCATGGACTCGTCGCCCATCGTGCCCGGATTTCCCGCGGGCGACTGGCCGTCGCTGGGGTCGGTGTTGTCTCGACACTTCGGTCCCAAGGTCGCCGGAGTCCCACCGTGCGTCGACCTGACTCCCATCGATCCGGACGCGCGGTTCATCCTGCGCACACCGCCGGGGCAGCCCGGCTATCTGGGCGCGGCACATGCGGGCTTCGAAGTGAATGCGGTCGATCGCCGCAACATCATGCTCAATGGCGTGAGCCTGAGTCGCCTTGCGGACCGCCGCGCTCTCTTGGCCAGCTTCGACCAATTCCGGCGGCAGGTCGATCGGGACGGACTCGCGGAGGGGATCGACGAGTTTAACCGGCAGGCGTTCGAGGTGCTCACGTCACCGCGACTGGCCGAGGCGCTCGACCTGAGTCAAGAAGATAGCCGAATGCGCAGGCGTTATGGTCTGGATCGCAGCTATCCCAGCGAGCGCGAGGGGAAGACGCTGTTGGACCAGTTCCTGCTCGCCCGGCGAGTGATCGAAGCGGGAGCCCGTTGCGTCACGCTCGCCTTCAGCCGCTGGCCCTTCGGGCGCATGCTCCGGGGAGACTACAACTGGGACTGGCACAAGGACCTGTTCACCGAAGCACGGGGAACGCTTCCGCTGTTCGATCTCGGAATGTCCGCATTGATCCAGGATCTGGACGAACGCGGCCTGCTGGATGACATCGCGGTCGTCGCGTGGGGAGAGTTCGGCCGCACGCCGAAGATCAACGCGAATGCGGGCCGCGACCACTGGCCAGGCGTATGCAGTGCGCTTCTGGCCGGGGGCGGTCTGCGGCACGGCCAGGTCGTCGGCTCGACCACGCACTGGGGTGAGCAGCCGAAGACCCGGCCGGTCCATTTCCGCGACGTGTTTGCGACGCTCTACGAGCGGTTGGGCATCGATGTCGCGACTATGCAATTCACCGACCTGGCCGGCCGACCGCAGTACCTGGTCGGCGATCATCGGCCGCTGCCCGAACTGATCGGGTAGCAGGCTCTCTATCCGCGAACTCTTCGCGCGTGCCGGCCGGTGCTAAGGTCGTTTCCTCGTACCGAGATCCTTCGCTCCGCTCGTGCCTCGCTCTGCTCAGGCTGACAATCTCTCACCCGTTATTCGCAAGAGTAACGGGGGAGTAGGTCAGCCCACGACTCGGCGGGCGCGGTGGCCGGCCTGGAAGCTGTCCAGCACGTACTTGCCCAGCTGCCCCGCCGTGCAGTACGCCGCCACGCCCCGGCTCACCTTGGCCATCTCCTCGACAA
>JBGPMX010000283.1:0-6640 GCA_041487215.1 Planctomycetia bacterium
CTTCCTTCGCTGGCTGCTGGCGATAGTAGACACTGACCTGGGGCAAGGCTTCGTTGACGACCAGGGCGCCCCGGCTGCCCACGACGTGCAGCTTGATCTGGCCGCCGCTGGGATGGCTGGCCGCGCCGATGCGACCAATACACAGCGACCCGACCAGGTTGCCGTCCATCTCGAGCGTGACGCTGGCCAGATCTTCGACGTTGTTGTCCGCGTTGACCTGGTGGAAGCAGGCGGCCGAGCGGGCGAACACCCGCCGGACGGCGGCGCCGGTGAGCACCCGCAGGTAGCCGAGCGGATAGATCCCCTCGATGGCCAGTTCCCCCATGGGCGTCTTGCCCAGTCCGCCGTCCGAGCCATCCGCATGGGCCGCGATCTGGTAGGCCCGCCAATCCATGGGCGGGTAGCCGGGTGCTCGGGTGCCCTTGGCGGGTCCGGCATCCTTGGCAAAGTAAAAGTCGGCGTGGATCGCGTAGGGGCGGCCGATCACGCCCGCGGCGATCTGCCGCCGCGCGTGCAGCAGCGACGGCAAGAAGTTGCGGTTCCAGAGCAGGAACTTCACGCCGCTGCGCTCCACCGCCTCGACAAGGCGGTCCGCGTCGCGCCGCTCGGTCGCCAGCGGCTTGTCTTGCACCACGTGCTTGCCGGCGGCCGCGGCCCGGATGCTCAGTTCGCAGTGCCGCTCCGCCTCGGGACTCACGATCGCCACCTGGACCTCGAAGTCGCGTAAGGCGCGTTCCACATCGCGCACGTAGGGAATCCGGTGAGCGTCGGCGAACTGTTGGTTGCGCTCGTGTGCCCAATCCGGAATTGCGGGATCATCCGCGACCACGACCAGCTCGAAGCGCGGGTGCGCAGCGACCCCACGAGCGACGTAATCGTGTTTCACGGCGCTCAGCACCGCGCATCGGAACGTAGGCGGGATGGACACGTCAGATGCCCCCCGGTGCGATGGCCTGCCCGGTCTCGAGCGAGCGGCTCACGGCATCGGCCAGGCCCCAGACCGTTTGCCACGATGTCACGCTCCCCGGTGGATCGCCGCCCGCGTCCAACTGGGCCACGAAGGCCTGGACCATGGCCGCGACGTATGTCGTCCCCTCGTCCGTTCGCACGGCGCGGGGGTGGCCGCCATCGTACACGAGTTGCATGTTCGAGTGATCGTCGGCGTACGCGGCCCCCGCCGTGCCGATCACCGACAGCGACTGGTAGCCAGCGCCGGGCGGCAGCGCGTCGGCGTAGTCGACCAGCGCCATGCCTCCGCCCGCACAGCCGAGATGCACCTGCAAGAACCGGCCGCATGGCAAGTCGCCCGCCCGTTGCTCGACGGCGTACACTCGATCCGTCGGTTTGCCGAGCAGCCACAAAGCCAGGTCGAGGTCGCGCACAAGCGGCTCGGGCAGAGCGGGCGACTCGGAGGCAGCGTGCGGAGCGGCGGGCTCCCAGCGGTGCATGCGCACGAGCACCGGGTCGCCGAGCTTGCCGGCGTCGAGTTGTTGCCGGATGAGTTGTCGCGAGGGGAGGTAGCGGTCCGGATTCACGACGGCGAGGCAGGTATTCGCCTGGCGCGCCGTGTCGAAAAGAGTCTCCAGGATGTCGCGGGCCGGGCGGGCGTCGGTGCCCACGAGCACGTGCTTACCTGCACGCAGCAGATCGTGGATCGCACGCGGCTCGGGTGGGCCGTGGCCCACGAAGGCCGCGGCGTCACAGTTTTGCGGCGGTGCGTGCGGGTGAGAATCCGTCCATGTCGCGGTGCTCGCCCCGCGGAGACGTGACACCACGTCTCGCCCGAGGGCTTCCTCCGCGCTGTGCACCGTCAGGTGAACCATGGCACAAGTCCCAACGAACACGGATGCGGGGGGTGAGGCCTGTCGACTTCTACCCAAGCGCACGCCGCACGGCAACAAGAATGGGGTGCGGTTGTTCGCGCGTCGGGCCCAGGACTGGTTCATCGCGCTGAAGCGTGCGCATAGTCGGCGGCGGCAGCCCTCCGCGAAAGCGGGGGGGCGATTGAAACTCGTTCACCTTGTCACCGTGTCACCGTGTCATTTGATTTCGCTCCGCGAAGGGGGGGCGGATTGAAACCATTGGCAAGGGCCTGTGTGCCACACGCTTCGATGCGAGTCGCGGCCGCGTTCCACGGAGAGCCGGACATGAACGGTCCAGAAACCCGTGGTCGTCGGTCGTCAAGCGTGCGGCGGCATCAGCAACGGAATGCCCTTGCGGCCGTGGCGGCGATAGACGCGAAAGTGATTGTCCAACGTGAGAACCAAGCAGTCAGCGGTCAGCTCCGACATCCGTACCAGGCAGGCGTCGGCCAGAGACATGGGGACGTTGCCGTAGCGACGCATCAGATTCGACACGGCGTGCAGTTCCTCTTGAACAGAAAACTGAACGCGCGCCGCGCCTTGTTCCAGCAATCGCAGCACCGATTCGATGCCGCCGGGAATATGTCTAGTCAAGAAGCAAGCCTCCGACACCACCGCTTCGCAAGTCAACAGCGGTGGAATGATCTCAGCAAACCGGTCCAATGCCCAACGATGATGAAAGTCCCGCCGATCGAGATAGGCCACCAGCGGCCCGGTGTCGAGCAGAACCGTGCCGGTAATCACCGTCCATATCCCTCCATGTACTTGGAATTGGTGGAGAGGTCACCGGGGCCTTCCAGGCAGCCCGCGAGATCACCAGCCAGATCCAGCGCGGAGAGCGGCTTGGCGGCGCGGCTGCCGTTCAGCATCTGTTCCAGCGCCTCGCGGACCACTTCCGACTTGCTCTGGTCGCGCTGTTTGGCCACACGGCTGAGCTTTGCGTCCAGACTTTCGGGCAACTTGAGCGATATCGTTTTCATGCGCGCCAAGCTCCAGGTAATACCGAAACACCGCAATTGTAATACCAAGCAGTGCGGCCGTCAACCTGACGCGGCACCGGCACGCGCTGGCCGTTGCGTGGTTTTGCGAAGATTGTGTGGCTGTGGACATCGCGAAGAACTACGTAGCCGTGCGTCGAAAGGTGTCGGACCAACTCGCGGCGCTTCATGGAGTGGGTGCAGTCACGCTCAAGGAGATATGCTGGCCGGTCTGGAGCACCAGATAGATCGGCTCTTCCAGCACTACAAAGTTCGAAGACCCAGTTATTCTTTGACGGGCCCTTAGAGATGAGATCCCGCGGGTTCTCAGGGAGCGAAACGAGCACATTGTCCGCTTCAACGTAGCGTCACCGCACTTAGAGCGTATGAGAATGCGCGCCACTCTCGGCAACGCAGACGATGCCATCCATTCGTGCCTTCGCTCAGTTCGTGCTCGGGGAGGGACGCGGTTCCGGCAAGGGCGGTTCAGTCCGCACGATCTCGCCCCGCGCGTTGGTGCGGACGAAATAGCTTTGACCAATCGAGAAGATGTGCGTCCCACCACTTTGCTTCGGGACAGGGCGCAACACGTTCACCCGAAACCGCCGCAACCATATGCGGCGCACCTGCACCAAGTTGGGAGACGTACCCAGGTGAGTGGCAAACTGCTGCCGAAGTTTCATGGCAACATCTGTGAGTTCCCTTCGGGCCTCGGGGTCTGGGCTTTCCACCCGTCCCAGGCCATCATCGGCCACAACTCTTTTCTTCGGAGACCGAGCATTCGGTGCGCTCATGGTACTCCCTGTCCGGTTTGGCTTCAGCTTCCGGCCTTTTGAATACAGGAAAGCTTCTCTCTGACTGCGGAAACCGGCCCCGGGACCCGGGTTCCACCCCCGGCGGTCCCGAAGGCCGGTTCCTAGGCTCGTCGTATGGAAACAGGCACACTCAAATCCCGTCAGGACTTGCCTTCCGGTGAGCGAACCCCTTGGTGCAGCCCCGCCGTGAGAGGACACGGATGCCGCCAGCAGCGACTCGGAACATGCCGGTCATGGCTTGGTCTTCCCCGGTTGCCCGCCTGGAGGCGTTGCCGGTGAAGGGGTAGTCGGCTTGCTCGCCGGGGCTGGTGTGCCTGGTGATGCCGCTGGCTTACCGCCTGGGGCAGACGGTTGCGGGGACGGGGCTCCGGGTTTGGCCGGAGCTGGCCTCGAACCAGGGGATCCAGGGGATCCAGGTTGTTTCGGTAGTTGGACGCGACTCATGCAAGACTCCTTTCGCAGAAACGGAAACGGAAGCAGACACGCATGACGTAGTGGCGTTTGACGTAGTGGCGTTCGTTGCAGGATGTGCCCGTTGACATCGAACTCCTCACAACCGGCGTCCTTGCAGACTCCGCTGTCGAAGGACGTCGACATCGCAACGACGACGCGGCCGTTCGGGTCGCAAACGATGCTAGGAAAGCCGTGTTTCTCGCGACACCGTATCGCGAGGCGCAGCCCTTCATCGAATGTCGGTGCCTCGAGCGACTCGCTACCACACCGGACGACGTAACCGTGCCTTTGCATGACGCCTCCGGATCCCCGATCTTTCGTTCCTCGGCACTGAGCTTGGGTTGTCCTTCGGGCGCTAACGCTTCTTCTGAAACGCAAGCCATGCGCCGGGAGATGCGTTTTCAGTTCGCATGAATTGCTTCTGCTTTGGCGAAGCCAAGTTGCAGAGTTGGACAATGAGCCAATCGCTGGATTCGTCGAAAGGAAACCCGTGGCGGTCAGAATTGCAGGCTGCAAGAGGCTGCAGATCGCTGCAGGGATTTGCAGGTTCAGCGCACGCCTGCCGGCGTCACAGGCCAACTTTCGTCGGCCTCAAGCGGCCACGCAAGGCGTCTGCCGACCGCAATCCTGCACGCCATGTACGCGACCTCCAGCCCCCCGGCATTGCCTCGGTTGACGCAAATAGCGGTCGCTAAACTGATCGGGCCAAAAGAGAAGGAGCGTTCCAGCTTGAGCGTGCCTGCACGCTGGTACGATCGTTGCGGAGTTCTCGCACGTCAGTTTACCGCTTGACGGGAACGATCGCCCGAGGCAAACGGGGGCGGAGGACTGCATGCTGGCCAGAACGAGCAGCGTGGCGAAGGAGCCGGCGTGGGCCGCGCGTCGCGACACAACGGAGCCACCCAGAAGGGCGAGCACAAGAATCAGGATTCCGCCCCCACGGCAGCCGGGTGCGGCAATCAAGATCCTTCGCTGCGCTCCGGATGACACGGCTGCGCTCCGGATGACACGGCTGCGCTCGTACCTCACTCGGCTGAGGATGCCAGGGCTGCGCTCCGGATGACAGGGCTGCGCTCGTACCGCGCTGCGCTCCGGATGAATCCGGATTCCAGCCGCGCGGCTCGATTCGAAGAGTCATCCACTACCCATCCACCTGCGTCGTGGTCATCCGATATTGCCTGTGATATCATGCGGCTCTGTCCCCTACGCGCTCGCTGCGGATCGGAAACGAGCCGAGCGTCGTCGCCCAGGGAGCCTGCCCCCTGCGGACAGGAGTCCGTTCCTCTTCGGGGCACTGGCCCGTGAATCCATGAACAACACGAGTGAATGCGTGGAGCTCAGCGAGCTCGCGCGCACGACGGGCCAAGGGGACCGCGAGCTGTTCGGCGAGCTGCTCGCTCGTCACCGCGACCGGCTGCGCCGCGTGGTCCAACTGCGGCTTGACCGCCGCCTGCAGGGCCGCATCGACCCGTCGGACGTGATTCAGGAGGCGTATCTCGAGGCCTCCGCACGGTTGGCCGATTACCTGCGCGACCCCTCGATCCCCTTCTTCGTCTGGCTCCGTTTCCTCACGGTGCAGAGGCTGGGGATGCTGCACCGCAGGCACCTGGGGGCGCAGGCGCGGGATGCCGGCAAGGAGGTCTCGCTCTATCGCGGCGCGCTGCCCGAGGCATCGTCAGCGGCTCTCGCCGCGCAGCTGGTGGGCCGCATCACGTCCCCCAGTGTGGCCGCCATCCGCGCCGAGATGAAAATCCGCTTGCAGGAGGCGCTGAACACGCTGGACCCGGCCGACCGCGAGGTGCTCGCGCTGCGCCACTTCGAGCAGCTGACGAACGCCGAGACAGCCGAGGTGCTGGAGATCAAGGCGACGGCCGCGTGCAACCGTTACGTACGGGCGCTCGAGCGGCTGCGGCGGGTGCTCTTGAGCATGCCCGGCGGGATGGGAAAGCTCGGCATATGAAGACCGAAGACCCGGACGGCGACATCGTCGGGCGGCTCGCCGAGTCGTTCATCGAGCGGTACCGCCGCGGCGAGCGGCCGGCCCTGGGCGAGTACGCCGAGAGGTACCCCGAGGCCGCCGGGCGGATCCGCGAGCTCTTCCCCGCACTGATCCTCCTGGAGGAGCTGGCGCCCGACGATGCCGATCCTGCCGGCGAGTTCCGGCACGGCCGCACCGCGGGCGCGCCCGAGCAACTGGGGGACTACCGCATCCTGCGCGAGATCGGCCGCGGCGGCATGGGGGTGGTCTACGAGGCGGAGCAGCAATCGCTGGGACGACACGTGGCCCTCAAGGTTCTCCCCGGCCACGCGCTGCTCGACCCCCGGCAGCTCGAGCGGTTCCGCCGCGAGGCGCGCGCCGCCGCGCGGTTGCACCACACCAACATCGTTCCGGTCTTCGGTGACGGGCAACAGGACGGGCTGCACTACTACGTCATGCAGTTCATCCACGGGCTGGGGCTGGACGACGTGATCGCGGAATTGAAGCGGCTCCGCTCCGCCGCGCCCGGCGAGAGCGCGGCCACTCCGCCCGTCC